>DAOWDR010000496.1 GCA_030638935.1 Desulfobacteraceae bacterium
CCCTACCGCTGCACACAAGGCCCTTTACCCTGTCTTTTGTTTCCAAAACAGGAATTTTAACAACATGCAGCCACTTGAACCCTTTTGATCCACCCACTCTATTTTCCTTGACAAGGGGAATTCCTGTTTTAAGAATATTTTTGTCCTCTTGGTTGTAGTGTTCTGCATGGAATTTGGAAAACAGGTCATCATTTTTTTGGCCTACAATCTCTTCCTTATTTTTATCCAGCATTTTGCAAAAGGCCCTGTTGACAGATATATACCGTCCTTCATGGTCCTGGAGGGAAATGAAATCCGGTATTGCATCCAAAATAGTTTGAAGCAGGGCTTTTTGTTCATTCAAAACACCTTCGGCAGTTCTCAAGTCGGACAGGTTGCCTTTCAAAGACAGAGTCATGGCATCAAAACTTTCAGCCAGGCTCTGAACTTCATCCCCCGAGCATTGTTTATAAACCCGGCATTGTTGACAGGAATCCAGTCTTTTAGCGTATTCGCCTTCAACACAGGTTGGACAAAGGGTCCCTGCCATGTACCAGCAACGATGGTGATAATTTTTATAGGCCGAGCATTCTTTTTTGTGACATTGCATGATGTCCCAGCAATTTTTTTTCAGCGTGGGGGCAGTTCTAACGTCAAGATTTCCCCTCAATGCCTGCTCCGAGGAGTTATGAAGCTTTTGTATACTTTTTGTCACAGGGTTGAGCAGCAGGGTTCCCACAACACCTGCCATTAATATCGCTAAAATGATGGTTACAACGGCAGAAATTATTATTTTATTAACCGCTTTTTCAGCCTGTGTTTGAAAAAGGCCCAACCTCAGCGTCCCCAGTTGATTGTTGTTGATGGCCACAGGCACCGCATAATCATAAATCAATTGATCTCCTGTATCCAGAAGCTTCATGGATCCTTTTTGATTGTCCAAAGCTATATTTGCCGTCTTGAGTTCCACTGGAAATCCATCTTTAAAGGTATGGACCAAAGGGTTGCCCTTCCCATCCAGAACAAAGGTATAAAAAATATCATCGCTTAAATGTACTGTTTCATCCACCAGGGTTTTCATTCTCAAAAAATCCATGGCCAGCACAGGTTCCACCATACGGGCGGAAAGGTTTACTCCTATTGAGATTCCCCTGTTTTTTAATTCTTCCAGCATGGAGTCTTTCATGACCTGGCTGACCCAGGAAAAAATAACAACCCCCTGGATCAGGAGCAGAGAAAAAACGCTTAAAATTATTTTACTGCGGAATCCCAACTTCATTTATTTAGCTTTCCCTTACTCCTCAAGGTTCATGCCCACTTTGTCCACCAATTGCCGAACAGAGTCAAAATCCGAATCCTGAGAGTCTATCACCTTAATAAAATCAGCCGCTTCTAATATTTCCCGGTGATTCTTATTATTAAAATCAAGTTTTCCAAAGGCCCGGGTTAATTTTTCAACAATCTTTGTATCCAGGTTTTTCCCGGCAGCATACACCCATCCCGGATAGGAGTCGGTCATTGAAACAATTCTTATTTTATTGATATCAATTTTATCTGACACCACATTTAATGAGCCTTCCCGAATGGTTCCAACATCATATTTCCCGGCATAAACAGAGAGAATAACCTTTTCTTGTTTTCCCCCGGGTCCCGGTGCAAAGGCAATCTCCTTAAAATCCATTTTTCCAATGCCCTGGTCAATGAAATGGCCCAATGGATACAAATATCCGCCTGCGGATGTTGAATCCACTGCAATCCACCTTTTGCCCCGGCAATCGGATATGGTTTGGATGGATAAGTTATCCGCCCGGCAAATAATCTGCCCCCTGAATTTATCTTCGCCCTTAACTTCCACAATGCGTGCAAATGCTTTTGCACCATAAAGATGGGCAATTTTTACATAAATAAAAGGATTGGAAAAGGAAATATCAATCTTATTCTGGCCCACCATTTTCATGTGCTGATCAAATGTATCCGGAAATATCTGTTTGATATTCAACCCGGTTTCTTTTCGTAAATACTGAATAAGTGCATGGTGACGCATGTAGGATAGTGTATGGGAATATTGGGGAAGATAGGCATAGGTTATAACAAAAGCCTCCTCTTCAAGACTGACCTGCTCCTTTTCAGTTAAATCGACTTTAAAGGCAGGCTCATTTTCCCTGCAACCCAGGAATAATAAAAAGAAAAGCAAAACCACCCATCCATATTTCACTTTGTGTCCCCCATGTGTTTCTCTTGATAGCAGCAGGTCAACCATACCACAGGAATGCTGATTTGGCTAAATATAAATCCTACCATAGAATCAAATGAGTATCCAAATAAATTCGGATCAGACCTCTGTATACACCCGGTTTATAATAAATCATTGATTTTCATTAAAATTCATTATAATGAACACAAAAGGACTAACTAATTTAGATACCAAGTTGAAATTTACCCTCATACCAGAGTATTAAGATTTGTTATTGGATCATTAAAATTCATTATGGTGAACAATGAAAAAACAATACCAGGCACCCATTGTAAAAAAGGCCTTTCTCATCCTTAAAGCCATTTCAACGGCAAACCACGGATTGCGGATCAGCGAAATATCCACCCGGCTGGATATCAGTAAAAGCACGGTCCATGGCATTACCGCAGCCTTGGAAGATCAGGGTGCCCTCATCCGGGACATGGATTCCAAGCGATATACCATCGGAACCACCCTCATTGAACTTGGCAAAGCAGCCCATGAAAAAATGGATTTTAGAAAATCAGCCCGCCCGGCAATGGAACATCTCATGGAGCAATGCCGGGAATCGGTGTTTCTGGGAGTCCGCAACAAGGACTCGGTCACGGTCATAGACATTGTGGAATCCAGGAAAGATTTTAAAATCACCTCCCCCATAGGCACCTCCCTGCCCCTTCTGGCCGGGGCCGTGGGAAAAGTATTTCTTTCAAAGATGACTCACAATGATGCAAGGGATTATATTATGGGAAACTGCCTTACCCGGTTCACCTCCAAGACGATTACAGACCCGGATACCTATTTAAAGGCACTTGAAACCGTCAGAGAAACAGGAGTTGCCTTTGATGATGAAGAATATATCCCAGGGGTAAAAGCCGTGGCTGCGCCCATCCAGGCCACCGGAACATATACCCCGGCCATTTGGGTGGTGGGGTTTACCGCCGGCATGGATGATGAACAGATCCCGACCATCATGTCCCAGACCCGGGCAGCAGCCCTGGAAATCAGCAAAAAAATGGCTGAAACCGGCTGATCCCCTCCCTTGGTTTGTCAGGCCCGGTCTAACGGGTCATGCCCTGAAGCGTACGGGACCTATCAATAATGTCCAAATTCTTTTTTTTAAGGGAAGGGTTATGAACTGCCAGAAGATTGGATTTTTTTGCCAATTGTTGGGCCTGGTCAAAATTGCCCTGGATCAGCTGGACCCGGGCCATAAGATGCCAGAGAATCGGATCCTGGGCATTAATCCCCAGGGCCTTTTCCAATGTGGCAAAAGCAGCTTCAGGTTCTTCCGAATGGATCTGTTGTTCCGCTTTTTTTATAAGATGAACCAAAACTTTGGAACGGGGGGCCTCCTTGTAAATTGCTGCCTGGCGGGTTCCGATCTGGGGCAGGTTTTCAGCAGGTTGCCCCTGGGGAGGAAGAGTGCTTTTATGACCGGCACAAGAAGAAAGCAAAAGACCTGCGGCAAGGCAGATTCCCCAAATAAAACATTCAATATTTTTCATTTTAAAAACTCCCTGAACCAGTCAATTAAATAACGGGGTTTTTTATTTCCACCGGAGGTTTTGGATGGCATGGCCCCGGGGCTGCAAGGAACTGATTTAATCGGAACAGACCCACTAATAAAGGGGATAGCCATGGCGTTGGGGCAGGTTTCATCGGATAAAAATCCGGTGTTTGCATCAATCACAGCCCATTCCACATTTTCCGGTGGAACAAGGGCCAAAGGCTGGTTTGGAATCTGGCCCATTAGGTGCCCGAAAATCTGCATGGCCCCTGCAGATCCGGTGAGGTTACAGGATTGATTGTCATCCCGGCCCACCCATACCACGGCCAGGCGGTTTCCTGTAAAACCTGCAAACCAGCTGTCTTTTAAATTATTGGTACTACCGGTTTTACCGGCAACTCCCAAATCCTGTGGCAGTATCTTTTCAAGTGATTTAGCCGTACCTTCCATGACAACGGCCTGGAGCATTTTGTTGAGCAAAAAGACGGCCCCCAGATCCAGGTGCTGCTCAATGGCCAAAGGATATCTCTGGACCAGTCCTCCGTCTGGCCTGTAAATGGTGCGGATACTCCTGGCAGATGAATAAAAGCCTCCGGAAGCAAGGGTTTGATAAATCTGGGCCACCTCCAGGGGTGACATTTCCAGGCTACCCAACAATGAGGAGGGGTACATGGCAACCTGCCTTTGAAATCCCATTTTCTGCAAGGTTTCCAATACTTGGGCAAGCCCCATATCCATTCCAATTCTCACGGTTGACGCATTATATGAATTGACCAGGGCAAGATAAAGGGGTATCTGGCCATGGTATTTTCGGTCAAAATTTCTGGGAACCCAGTTGCCCCCGTCAACCATAGGAACCTTGACAGGCCCATCGTTAACCCTGGTAACCAGGGTATAGGTGTCGGGATGGCCCAGGGCCGTTAAAAAAATTGCCGGCTTGATAAGAGAACCAATGGGACGTCTGGCATCAAGGGCCCGGTTAAACCCATTATAATGGGGAATTTTCCCCCCGACCAGGGCCTGAATTTCGTTGCTGCCCGTGGCTGCGACCACCACACTGACCTCAAGTTTTTCCTTTCTAAGACCCTTTTTAACCGCAAGCCGATCCAGCTGAGCCTCCACGGTTAGTTCGGCTGCCAACTGAACCTGAGGATCCAGAGCCGTAAAAATCCTCAACCCCATGGACCTTAGGTCATCTTCCCTGTATTCCTTAAGCAATTGGCGTTTTACCAGGTCCAGATAGGCGGGAAACAAAGAATTTGCCCGGGTTGGTTTTTTAATCACTCCCAGGGGCATGGCCCGGGCCTCTCCAGCTTGACCCCCGGAAAGAACTCCCTGGAGGGCCATTGTCTTGAGCACCGTGTTTCTCCGGTTGATTGCCCTGTCCGGATATTTTCTGGGATTATAATAGGAGGGCCCCTTGAGCAGTCCCACAAGCAGCGCCACTTCATGGGCTTTTAGATTCTGGATGGATTTTCCAAAATAAAAAACAGAGGCCAGGCCAAACCCGTGGATTGATCGATTGCCATCCTGTCCCAGATAAACCTCATTGACATATGCTTCCAGAATATCGTCCTTGGTATAGTTCAACTCCAGGGCGGCTGACATGAACACTTCGTTCAGCTTACGGGTCCAAGTCTTTTCCTTTGTTAAAAAGAAATTTCTGGCCAGTTGCTGGGTAATGGTGCTGGCCCCCTGGGTCATCTCCTGCTTTTTTAAATTGACCACCAAGGCCCTTAAAATTGCCTTGGGCTCCACCCCGTAATGGGTGTAAAACCTTCTGTCTTCAACGCTAATAATGGTCTTTGGCAAAAGCTGTGGAATCTTATCCATCTCCACCAGAATCCGATCCTCTTTGGAAGCCGGATAAAAACTACCCACAAGGACAGGGTCCAGACGTACCATATCCGGAACATTGTAATTTCCCCGGCTTTTCAATCCAGAGACCCGGCCGTCTTCAATCTTAATCTCCAACCAAAAAGAACCTACTTTTTTATCCCCGAAATCAAAAGGCCGACAAAAAAGTTCAAACCTATTACCCATGCGGTTATATTTTCCCGGAATATCCAGGTTGCCGGGCAATGAAATTTTTTGATATCCCATGAGATTCAATTCCCTCTCAAGCATATCAGATCCAAGAATCAGGCCGGGGTAGAGCTCCAGGGGGCGTGCATAGACCCGTGCTGGCAACTCCCAGAGCCGGGCTTCAAATTTTTCCAGCACCGCCCTATTAAACCCCTGAAAATAGTAGTAAAAGGCCAACCCGGCTCCCCCAAGCCCCACAAGAAAAACCATAAAAATCAGGCCTGTTTTTTTTCATCTCATCTCCGGTGTCTCTAGGACGTCTGCTTAGAAAAATCGAGTAGGGTGAGACTGGATAATAATTCCAGTCTCATCCCTC
>DAOWDR010000280.1 GCA_030638935.1 Desulfobacteraceae bacterium
ATTTCTTCAGTGCTGCCTACAGTTGGTGCCCCGAAGTTGTTACGTTTTCGCATGCCAATTAGCTCGTCCCTAGTGAGCTCCACCCCGGCCTTAGTCCGCCTCATGGCCTCGTTCACAATTTGTATTTGCGGCTGCGTCATGGCTGGGACTTGCTGTACAACAGTGACGGGTGTCAATCCATATGCAACGGGAACCGCCAAGGCCTCCCACCCGACGGGGGGAAGGGTGGTGACGGCAGTCACCGCCCCTGTTTTCCACTGTAATATTGAGTATTCTAGGTCTGCCTTTTTCGTGCCGAGTTGTGTCCGTTCGCCGACCAAACCCACAGCGATACCCGTGTTCCATACTTTAAAATCAGCATCCAGGTTCTTCCAATTGTTCGGGGTTTTATTCGATTCATAGGTAGCGAAGGAGCAATTTAGCTTTTTCAGCTCGTTAGAGCTGATAAACGAATATTTGCCTAGAGAGTTTTTCCACACCATATAATGGATAATATTTGGCATAATTCTTAAGTCTCCTTTTCATTCAGTAATGTCCGGTTAGGTTTTTGCTTGCTTGCGTGTATTAAAAAAAAATGTAAAAAAATGAATTTCCCTTTTGACAAGTATTCAAAAAAATCGCAGCCCCTTGTAATATTAATTATTAACACCTTAAACATGCAAAGCTCTTAGAATTGGAGTTGATATGAACGGGGAGGGCTTTCAATTTAAATTTATTCAGGGAATCTGAACCGATGTCTGTCCCGGAAATGTTATGCTAATCACACCGCCCCAGGTACACATCAGTGTTGAGGTGTCGTTTAGGGCCGGCTGGTTGGCAATGTGCACAGTGGGGGATCCCGGAACCCAGGGAGAGGCTGTTGCCGGAACGCAGGGCGCAAGGGTGGGTGTATAGACACCCAGGGCCGCTGTGGTGGCTGCCGAGGTGGCCATTGCCACAGCCGGGTTTGACTGGGTGGTGCACATGGCGAATGAGATGATATTTTTTATTGGTTTGTGATCCATGATATTGGCATCCGGTGTCATGGTGGTCACTCTGTTTTCAGGTGTTACCACAAGCGCACTCGGTGCTGTGCCGAAACTGCATTGCAGCATTGCACCCATACATACTTGCATTGGCATTAGCTATTGTCCTTTGTTTAGCTCGTTTAATCGTAAAACTGCATGAATCGGTTTTGCACATTCATCGGATGAAAACACAAACATCAGGTATTCACCCGGATCCGGCCGGGGGACAAGGAGTGTCACCGGAATGGAAAACTGTGCAAGGTAATCCCCGCCCTTGACATCCGCATCTAAAAGAAATGACCCGGTAGATATGCCGCCTGTGGATGCAAGACGTACTGCTACAATTGTCACAAAGGCAGATAACGGCTTGTCACCATTAAACCCGGATGGCTGCACAGCCCCCCTTACGGCCCCCTCAATGCGGGTGACAATGTCATCTTTAATTTTAAAAACAACGCCTGGTGAGGCCGGCGGCTGTGAGATTGTTTTTTGGGCTTCAGTGGTCAGCAATGGTGCGGCTGTCGTATGACCTGCAGGCAGTCTGCGGGATTGGTTTTCAACAGATAGAGGCACAGGCCGGGTAACCCTGCCGGCAAAATTTGCCAGTACATAGTAATCCGCAGCCCCGTCATGGGTCGCACCAAAATCAAGCACATCGAATTGCCGCTCTTCGTTTATGAACCCGGCGTTATTGAGATCGGTCCCGGGGGTGGATGGAGGTAAAGGGATTTCCGGCTCCATCCAGACCTTGGGATCCATTTTTCTTAGAATCCGCAGGCCGGGGGCATCACGCCTGATCAGCACAACATCCAACGCCTTGTCAAGGAGACCGTTGTTGTCGGAATAAATTTTCATATCGGCAATCATTTTCACCTTTACCGGTATGGGGCCTGTAGATGGTGCCCTTTTTGGAACATAAATGTCAACGCCGGGCCGGGTAATTGTCGACGTTTTTTTACCGGTTGATCCAGATGAAGCCGCACAGGTGTTTTGAGTGATATATTCAAAAGCGACAGTCCAGGATAAAAATAGTACAAGAATCCAGACAACTGAAAAGCGATCAGTCATGATCAGGGACCTGGAAATCAAGTGGATCTGCAGATTCATCGCCTGAAAATACGAACACGCAGTATTTACCGGGCTCTAAATGCAATGAAACAGCTGCAAATGGGATGGAGAACTGTGCGATGGAATCCTTGCCTTTAATGTCAAAATCCACGGAAAAAGACCCGCCCCACATACCGCCGGCAGGAGCAAGGCGCACGATTATAATAGTCACAAATGGATCTGCAGCCTGCTCGCCTGGAAATTTCGGCGTTTTTTTGATCACCCTCAATCCGCCTTCAATATGCGTTTCCCCGTCACTGATTTGAACAGCCATACCCGGAGTATCCGGCGGATCTATGATCCTGACTTTTTCCTCAAAAGTTAACGGCGGTGCAGGCAAGGCATCACCTGGAGGCAGGCTGTGTGATTTGTCTTCTACGGCCAGTGGTGCAACTTGAGAAATCCAGCCGGCAAAACTGGCCAATACATAATACTCTGCAGCACCATCATGTTCCGCACCATAATCAAGAACGTCAAATTCACGGGTTTCATTTATAAATCCGGCATTATCGGGATCCGTACCCGGTGGTGCCGGAGGCAGAGGTGTTTCCGGCTCCATCCAGACATTGGGATCGAGCTTGGAAATAAATTTCAAGCCTGGCCCGTCGCGTCTGATCAGCGCAAGATCCAACGCCGTATCCAGGATGCCGTTGTTGGCGGTATAGGCCTGCATGTCGGCCACCATTGTAACCTGTAAGGGGATAGGGCCTGAAGACGGTGCTTTTTCAGGAACTTTAATAGTTATACCGGGAGTGTTTGACATATTTAATGATCTCCAAAACCTTTAAAATTTATGACCATCTATATCCAGCTAAGAGAAGAATAGTCCGTACGCATCAGAAAGTGAGCACAATCATTGGGCCCATTGCTTGAACAAAACCTCAGCCTAGGGCCGCCACCCCCGAGCATGAACCACATCACACAACGCGGCACCGGAGGGGTCGCAGTATCCTTGTAACCGCAGTGTCTAAGGCTGTAGCCATTATCCCGGGGATCCGTATCCCGCCACCCGGCGGGAGCTGCGGTTGGAACAAGGCCGAGCGCATGGCCGGTTTCATGAGTTAAGGCCTGCTGGAGTTCGGCGCCTGTCGGGGAAGCCGCATTTGCCCGCCTCTGCCTGCCAATACACATAAAGAGCGTGCCGGTGGTACCGCCCCAGCCCCCGGCATTTCCGCGTTGATACCGGTAGCGGATACGCACATTAACCGTGGATCCGGCAGTAAAGCCGGGTATCTGGCCGCTAATATATGCAAGGTGAGTTTGTGTTGAATGAAAAATTTCCTGAACATTGATTAAATTGGCCCAGGTGCCCGGGCTTCTCTCATACTGGGCCCGGATCACGGTGGTTTCATGGGTCCAGGCCCGATAGTAGGTTGGCAGCTGTACATTGGCTGTGGTGGCGGCATTGGTCCATTCTTGGTCAGCAACAATATCCGCACGGTCAATCAAAACAATATTCATTTTAAACGGGGATCTTGCATCAGCGGCAGAAGTCCTCAGGGTATTTCCAACCGAAGTGCGCTGGGCTGCGGTCAGATGGGCTTGATACGGGGTTGTGTCACTTGACTTAACCCCTGCCTCGATTTTAAAAAAAACAGGATCAAATGCGCCCTGGAGTTCTGTTATCATATCAGCCGGTGCTGAGAAAGAAAGATTCTCAGGTGCTGAAGAATTGGCCATGGCAGTGGCTTGATAAAACACCTTTCGCCAGACAGTCAATTCTCCGCTTTCCACCGGACTATCCATGGACGCAACTTTACCGCCAACTTTAAATTTTGATCCGCCGTATACAGGCAGGGTCAAGGTTACCGTCGCCTCACCGGTTTCATTGGTCGTGGCAGTTGCAGACCCCAGGCGACCCGCAGGTGTATCGCTTTCATTTGCGCTGTTGGGTATAATGTTAAATATGACGGACACGCCTGCCGTCCTTGGTTCGATGTGCCCCTGCAGCTCAACATCAGTCCCATTATTAGGCGGATCCCAGTCTGCCGGCAGATTGACAAACTGGCTCCGGTCTGTTGTATGGGGCGCATCCCACTGCCACACAGTGCCGTGGGGACAGGGAACCGTGGTTTCCCCCACCGGCCGGTCGGGAAAATTGCTGTCAGCGTCTTGACCTGCGCTGGTCAGGGCTGCTGCCAATATAGCGGCACCGATGACGACAGCGGCGAGAATTCCTACAATGAGTCCAATAACCATAACGTTTTACCTTGATTGATGACAATTATCATTAAGGGCTTTCACTCAAATGCTTGATGCCGGTGTTAAAAAGTGCTTCGGTTTTTTGGGTGGCATTTTTCCATGACTGATCAGTGAGAATTTTGCCTGCCCAGGGGAACTTCGGATCTTTATCAAAATCCACACCAAAGCTTACCATCAAATCAATGTATTTGCATACATCCCGCTCATTGACAATTTCATGGATTTCAGCATTTTTAATGCCGAGATCAATTAGTTCCCGGCAGCTGTCATTACCCAGGGCCTCATAATGTTCGGGAAAAAACCTATTCAGATGTACCAGCATTCTTTCCACGAAATCATCTCGGGCAGCAAGTTTTAAGATTTTTTTCTGATTTTGACGAATCGTCAGCATATTTTTGTTCCGTATTTGGATAAGTTAAGAGCAAGTATAATTGAAAAACTTGTTTTTGCCAAAAAAATATTCAAAACTTACGAACTTCTTTTATCCGGTAAGATTTGTAACCGATTCAACCAGCTTGTTGTCACGAACGGAAAATTGAATAAGTGTATCCTTGTCCTTGCCTTCTGAATAGTACCGGACAACCGCCCCGAACAGGGTTTCAAGCTGATCTGCATCACATGCGGGTAAAAAAATGCGCAGCACCCGGGGATCATAGTACCGGAAAAAAATGGTTTTTCCGTCTTCATCTGCAACTTTCAAGAAGGTCCGCAAGGAATTTCTCAGCTTTATGAATGTCGCTTCCGATTCCACAAAAACTCCCCAGCTTTTTCCCCAGCCTTTTTCCAGAATCCATTGGGTAAAGGAATCGGTTTCATCAAGTTCGACCAGGTAGGGGGCAACTGTCGCCAGCTCCCGGGCCTTATCCC
>DAOWDR010000535.1 GCA_030638935.1 Desulfobacteraceae bacterium
GAGGGATGAATCTTTGATCAGGTTTATGAATTGCCCTGCCAGGGGAGGTAAAATGGTTTTTAAGGCCTGGGGAAGGACAATGTGGAACATGCATTGGAAATAGCTCATACCTGCGGACCGTGCCGCTTCCACCTGTCCCGGATGAATGGCTTCAATACCGGCCCTGACAATTTCCACCACATAGGCTCCTGTGAATATGGACAATGCCATGATACCGTACCACTCGGGTTCAATTTTTGGAATCCCGTTCATCATTAATATTTTGTTCATGGTGGTTCCCAGAACAAAATAAAAAATCATTATCTGGACCAGTAAAGGAGAGCCGCGGATAATCTCGACATAGGTGATGGCCGACCATTTCAGGACCGGGGTGTCCGACACCCTGGCCACACCTCCTATAATCCCCAGAAGTATGCCCAAAAGGGTGGAGATAAAAGATATTTTCAGGGTGATCCAAAGACCCACGGCCATGAGCCCCGGCTTCCAGTCCCCCTTGTATTCGGCAATAACATCCCCCGGGAAGATCGAGTCTCCTTCGTCCCAGTCAAAGGATCCTGCGGGAACGGTAAATGTTTTTTTCCCTTCCTCATCTTGGATGACAATATCAAATTTATCCTTGTTTTCCGCAATGGTATCAATCTCGCCGTCGGCTTCCACATAGAGGGTGATGGTCTCCTGGTACATGAAATATTTGGGGATTTTAAACCAGCGCCATTGGTATTCAACTGCCACGGTTGCATAGTATATTGACCCGAATACTAGAATCATCAATGCAATGTAGCCGGCAACGGAAAATGCGCGGGCGGTTGGGTTGCTCAGCCGGGTTATATTGGATATTTTTTGTTCCATATCTTGTCTGCCTTAAAAAACGGGCCGACAGAAAATACACACTGCCGGCCCAATTAATTTTTACACAATCAATCTAGTTCTGAAGGTCTTTCATCCATTCATCGGATCTGATCCATTTGTCATAGGCTTTGTCATATCTTCCGTCATTTTTGTACTGGCGCAAAAAGTTATTCAGGAAGTTCAGGAAATCGGGATCTCCCTTTCTAACGGCCATTGCAAGGGGTTCAAAGGTGAAGGGGGTATTAAGAGAAATGGTTTTGCCTGCACCATGCTGGGCTTGCATGATCTCAATCATGGGAAGGTCGTATACAGCAGCATCTGCATTGCCCATGATAACTTCCATGCAGGCTTCTGCTTCAACTTCAAATGATTTATAGTTGGCCTTGGGGATCATCCTTTTTACAGCTTGTTCCCCGGTTGTTCCTAGTTTGGAAGTGACGGTGAATTTTGGGTCGTTAAGATCCTTGTAGGATAATATTTTGCCTTCATGTTTTTTGTTGAGGAGGATGGCCTGTCCGATAACAATGTAGGGATCGGTGAAATTGATGCCCAGGTTTCTTTCCTGGGTAACGGTCATGCCGGAGATGAGAACATCAAATTTGTCAGTGATCAGGGCGGGAATAATACCGTCCCAGGCTGTGTTGACAGGTGTATATTTTACACCCATGGCTTTTGCAAGGGCTTTTGCCATGTCAACGTCAAATCCAATGTATTTTCCCTTGGTGTTTGTCATTTCAAAGGGAAGGTATCCTGATTCAAACCCGACGCGAAGTTTACCCGATTTTACAATTGCTTCAATGGTAGATGTTTTGGCAAGTTCGATATTATCTGCAAACACAGGCGCTGATACAAAAAGAAATGCCAATGCAAACAATGAAATAAGTACTTTTTTCATATTTCTCCTCCTAAAAAAATTAATGTTTGGCTGTTTACAATCCCAGGGGGATGAATCCCTATGATCCGTAGAAAGCCATGTTAAATAACGATAAACTCTTCTATAAATGAGCTTAATACTTAGCATAGTATCTTTACATGGCAAGCACTATTTGCGGTTATACAACTTTTGTGATTGTTGCTACCATAATAGCGACATGGCCTCTGGGTTTGGAAATGCCAATATAAAAATTTGGACGCAATAAAATTACAGGGGTTTCAGATTATCATCTTTTTTGCAAATATACAGGTTGGGAAAAACCTAGGTCGGGAAAAGCCGGGTTGACGATGGGGGGGCAAATGGCATAACATGGCCCTGGAATGATTTCCAAGGTTGGATGAAAAAATATATTGGCACCATCATATTGGGACAACATTATAATAAAGTGGATATGAATAAAAAGAAAAGAGTTCCTCAGCAACATCAATTGAAAATTTTGACCGTGTCTGATTTTATTGAAAAGGAATTGACCAGGCAGGTGGAGGATAAGGCCCTTGGGCCCGTGGATCTGATTATTTCCTGTGGAGACCTTGCCCCTGAATATCTATCCTTTTTACGGGATCGTCTGGATGCACCCCTTTATTACGTAAAGGGAAACCACGATATCCGGTATACCAGTGAAAATCCGGTTGGATGCGATAATATCCATGGCCGTGTGGTTCGTTTTGGGTCCCTGAATATTTTGGGGCTTGAAGGGTCCATATGGTATAATGGGGGAGCCAACCAGTATACAGACGAGATGATGGGTAAAATTATATTCTGGATGTGGTTTTCCTTCTGGCGGAAAGGCCCGATTCATATGGTTGTGACCCATGCCCCTCCCCGGCATATCCATGACAAGGAAGACCGATGCCACATGGGATTTGAAAGTTTTAATGCTTTGATAAAAAAACAAAATCCCGATTATTTTGTCCATGGTCATATTCATCAGGATTTTGAAACACAAAAAGACAGGATAACCAAATTTCATAGAACCCAGGTGATCAATACCTGCGGGTATACATTAATAGAGGTGTAATTATGAAAAATTTTCTGAAAACTCTTTTTGGCGCCAGTGAACCAGAGGAAGAGAACGACCATGTAAGTTCTTTTAACGAACAGCAGGCCCAGGAAGAGGATGTGGAGTTTGTTGACCACGGGGTTCAGACCATTGCCCTTGAAAACATCATCGGCAGTGTGGGTAAGTATTATGATTTTGATTCCCGGTTCAGGCCAAAAAAACATGTTTCAGGCAAGCGGTTCCGGGATATAAAACGGGCCATGCGGGAAGGGGAATCTCTTCCGCCGGTAAACCTATATCAAATTCGGAATGATTATTATGTTTTGGACGGAAACCACAGAGTGTCAGCGGCAAAAGAGCTGGGATGGACAGACATAAAAGGAAAGGTTATAGAGCTTTTATCCGGTAAAAACACCATGGACAACCTGCTGTATATTGAAAGGAAAAAATTTTGTGAAAAAACAGGACTGACAGATACAATTGACCTGAGTGAGGTGGGTAAGTATAATTTTCTGGAAAAACAGATCAAAAAACACCAGCTCTACCTGGCCAGTCAGTCCGGCAGGGATTGTGATTTTAAAAAAGGGGCAAAAGACTGGTACAATACCATCTATGTCCCCTTGATCAGCATCATCGGCAATGGCGGGCTGATAAAGTATTTTCCGGGACGAACTGTGGCTGATCTTTATACCTATATTGCATACCATCATTGGGACAGGAGTTCCAGGCGAAGGTACGGCATAGGCATTGACCGGCTCATTCCAAAGAGCATGGAAGGCTTTCGGAAAAATATGTTGGAGAAAAGCACCCCGGATTATCCTGAGATGAAGCGTACCATTACCGCTTTTGTTCTCATCAACATCGATACCACAACTGAATATAAGGTTATTGATGAATTGTTTTCCCGGGATGAAATTCAGGAGGTGCATTCAGTCCACGGCACAATTGATATACTTGTCAAGATCGTGCTAAAGCGGGATTTTTTGGCATCGGATGCGGAAATCATTTCGGAATTTGTGGACCAGAATATCCGGCGCATTGAAGGGATAAACCGCACCCAGACCATTATCCCCGGCATCTCCAAGGTAAAGGACAGCTTTTATTGATTATTAAATATTTCGTCGGAAAGGAGAATGGCTTCCGCCACTTCCCTAATTGATTTTCTGGAGTCCATGCTGCGTTTTTGCATCCATCGATGGGCCTCATCTCCAGTCATCTGCCGGTTGAGCATGAGGATTTCCTTGGCCTGTTCTATCTTTTTACGGGCCTCCAGTTCTTCCTGAATTACCCGGGTTTTAACCATGAGTTCAGTATTTACAATGGCAACGGCAGACTGATTTGCCACGGCCCGGAGCAGGTTGACTTCCGTGTCTGAAAAGTCATGGGGAGCAGCAGTGAAACAATTTAGCACCCCAATGACTTTTTCTTCCCGGGTCTTCAGGGGGATGCCCACCATGGAGACAAGGCCCAGTTTTTTAGCCATTTCCTTTTCCTTGAACCGTTTGCTGTTAAGTATATCCTTGAGGATCAAGGGCTTTTTATGGGTGACCACATGGCCCACCACCCCTTCATCCAGGTTAAGGGATCTGTCCTTGATATAGGCTGGAGAAATTGACTGGGTGGCTTTGAGTCGGATTTTCGGAGGGGTTTCCTCTTCATTGATAATCCATAATGAACAGATTTCCACCCCGGTGACCTTGGCCGTGACCATCACAATGAGCTTTAACAGATCTTCAATATAAAGCTCCGAGGTGATGGCACGGCTGATGTCGGTGAGCGCCTGGATATATCCGTCATATGTCTGGTCATTTTTTCCTGCCATAATAGGCTCTACCTAATCAGAAACGGGGTCAACTATCAATATAAAAAGCAAATTTTCCTGGGCCCTGGTTTTTGGTATTTAGCCTCCTAGAGCGGTGGATTTGGTACCAGATCCCAGATCCCGCAGGGGCATGCCCCTTTGCAGAATCCACATCCAATGCATTTGTCCGGATCCACTATATATTCAAATTTATCTTTATCCAGCTCCTTCCGCTCAATGGCGGCTTCCGGGCAGATGGCGACACAAATGCCGCAATCCCTGCAGTTTCCGCAGGAAGCACAGTCAGCGCCACAGCTGTCCAGCTCATCGGCCTTATTTCTCGGGTCAAAATATTCAAGGCTTATCCTGGTTTTGTCAATCATGGGAAGAAGTTCTTCCTGGTCTGGCTTTTTCCCGGCAATGATCAGGTCAATGCTTTGGGCCACTTTTTTCCCCCCGCCGATTGCATCGGTGATAAGTCCCGGGCCCACCACATCACCTGTGGCAAAGACCCGTGGGTCAGAGGTGCCGCCGTTTTTATCCACGGTTATAAATCCGTTTTCAATGGTCAGTTCATCCTTCAGGAAATCCAGGTCCGGTATATCCCCGATGGATATTACCACTGTTTCTGCAGACAGGAGTTCGCCATCCTGGAGAAGAACGCCCTTGGGAGAAATCTCCTTGGTGAACAGGGGCCATCGGAACTTGGCTCCGCATTTTTGGGCATCTTCTTTCTCCGTACCAAATGCCGCAGGTTTCTGGACATCGATGAGGGTGATTTCCCTTGCCCCTAAGCGGTGGGCTTCGGTTGCCACATCGCATCCCACATTTCCGGCCCCTATTATCACAATTTTTTTACCAATCCTTTTTTCTCCGGGCTTTTTTTCCCCGGACTCTAGGCCCTTTTGTTTGGCTGTTTCCAGAAAATTATTGGCATAGACAGCCGTTTCAATACCCTTTATGGGAAGGGTTCTGGGCTTTTTAGCGCCGGCTGCGACAATGGTGAAATCATAGTTATCTTTGATCTTGGAAAATTGACCGTGGTCAATCTCCTGTTCCAGACGCATGTCCGGAATAAGACTTTTCACCCTGGCCAGTTCTGTGTCAAGGGTCTCGGCGGGGATCCTTGAGCCGGGTATGGCCGAGGAAATTTTTCCGCCAATGGTTTTTCCGGTTTCAAAGAGGGTTACTGTATGACCTTTTAAGGTCAGGTGCCAGGCTGCGGAAATCCCTCCTGGGCCGGCCCCGATGACGGCAATTTTCTTTTTGCTCTTTTTGGCAGGTTTGGGCGGTGGAATATCTTTTCCTGCCCGGCCTAAAAGTCTTACATCAATGGGGGCCATTGTGGACAGGTTCCTTGTACAGGAAGCCATACAGGGACTGGGACACAAATATCCGCACACTGTGGCCGGAAAGGGGGTGTATTCAAGGCCCATTCCAATGGCCTCGTCAATATTGTCCGCCCGGACCATGGCCCAGCGGTCCTGGACCGGAATTCCCGTGGGGCAGGATGCCTGGCAGGGAGATATATATTTTCCCTGCTCCCAAACCGGTACATAGCGTCTCAGGTCTGCCTTGGCAATGAGGGGGATACTACCTTTTTCTGTTTCCTGGAGATCTCCGATAAGGCCCCCCCGGCCCAGTTCTTTATCCCAGATCTGATCCCTGAACCAGGACATGGACGGTTTTTCAGATCCGCCTGCTTTTTCCTGGGGGCTTTTGTTGATCAGTACCTGCCAGGCCGACCGGTCGGACAGGGTGGGGAAAAGTTCGGGCTTTTTGATTTTATTCAGAAAAATTTCAAGGTTGGAGGCCAGCCAGTCCCAGTTTTTGTCCGACATGGGGATGAGTTTAGCATCTTTTTCGGAAAACCCCTCCACATTGCCCCGGACAAAAACAGTGCCCCCCACCATGCCCACCAGGGGCCGGTGACCGAGAACCTTATCTGTTGTATCTGATCCCTGGCCGCAGATGACGGCAATACCGCCGGCCATGAATTCTCCAAAGTAATCCCCGACAGCTCCCAGAACCCAGAGCTCCGGCGGTTCAAACCGGGGGTTGCGCTTGGTCATTGTCATGGCCCTGGCCCCGAGATTTCCGCCAATATAGACTTTCCCCTGGGCTGCCCCGTTCATGGCCCCGTTGGAGGCATTTCCATGGACAATAATTTCAGCTCCGGCATTGAGCCAGCCAATGTCATCCGAGGCCGGGCCCATGATCTCAATTTTGGTATTGGCATTGCCCATGGAACCTGCTCGCTGGCCTGAGTGGCCAAGGATACGGATCAGGGTTTTCTCTTTTGCATCCCAGAGTCTGCCGCCGATTCCGTGCTGGCCAAAGGCTTCTACCTCCAGTTTTCGGTTACCGCTTTTTATGTGCTGAAGGATGATCTCTTCCAGCACCCTGGACGGAATCCGTTTCTCTTCTCTCTTGCCTGATATATAGATATAATCATTTGTTGTCATGGAAGCTTCCTTTACACCACATACTTGATACTAAGGCGTTTTGCAATGGCATGGTCATCAATTCCAAGGGCATCGGACATTCCTATGGGCAGGGATGTTGACCTTCCTAAGGGGGCAACAATCTTTTTGAGTTCCGTGTCAAAGGAGACAAAAAGATCCACAATCCGCTGGGCCACATCTTCCGGGTCCAGTCTCCGGTAAAGTCTCGGGTCCTGGGAGGTGATCCCCTTGGGGCAGATGCCCAGATTACAGACATTACACCTGTCTTCTTCCGTGCCCACGCATCCTGCTGCGGCCTGCATGACATATTTTCCGATTTGAACCCCGGAGGCGCCCAGCATTATAAGTGAGGCTGCATTGGCGGCAATATTACCGTTTTTCCCTATTCCCCCCCCGGCAAAGATGGGGATTTCGTTCTGCTTTCCGATCTTGGTCAGGTTTAGATAATTATCCCGGATACAGGAGGCGATGGGGTGGCCCATGTGGTCCATGGATACGGAATAGGCAGCCCCTGTTCCCCCGTCTTCACCGTCAATGGCCAGACCTGACGCATAATCGTTCCGGGTCAGGTTGTTGAGCACGGCAAGGGAGGTGGAAGATGCTGATATCTTCGGGTATACCGGTACCCGGAACCCCCAGGCCATGGACATGGACAATATCATTTTGGCCACTGACTCTTCAATGGAGTACTGGGTCTGGTGGGTTGGCGGGCTTGGCAGGGAAACCCCCTGGGGCACTCCCCTTATGGCTGCAATGAGTTTATTGACTTTATGCCACATCAATAGGCCTCCGTCCCCGGGTTTTGCACCCTGGCCGTATTTGATCTCAATGGCGCAGGGGTCTTCCTTCATATGGGGAATGGCATGGATTATCTCATCCCATCCAAAATAGCCCGAGGCAACCTGGAGGATTACATATTTTAAGAATCGGGAGCGCAAAAGGCGGGGGGGACATCCCCCTTCTCCTGTGCACATGCGTACGGGCATGCCCATCTCTTCGTTGAGATAGGCCACCCCCATCTGAAGCCCCTCCCACATGGTTGGGGACAGGGCACCAAAGGACATGCCACCGATGATCATAGGATAGATTTCCCTTACCGGCGGAATCCACCCATGCTCTCTTAGGCGCTTCATGTTTTCCCTGGGGGAGAGCACCCTTCCTAGAAGGGTTCTCATTTCAAACTCATGGCGGCCTGCGTCCAGGGCCGGATCAGTGAGCATGGAAATTCGGGTGAACTTGATCCGGTCCAGCACCGAACCCGAGGCATTTCTTCTGCCCCCCCGGCGTCTTGGGACCCCCTTCTGGTTGATATGGAATTTTAAACGGTCAAGGCCCGGGTTTTTAACCGGTGCTATGGCATCATTGGGGCAGGCCATGGTGCACATGGCACACCCGATGCAGGCGTTTTCCACCTCGGTTTTCTGCTGGATACCATAAAAGGTGTCATATTGGTTGGAATGAACTGCATCTTTTTTTATTGATGTTTTTATGACTCTTTTTCTAAATACCTTCAGTTCAATGGCCTTTACAGGGCAGACCGCCGTGCATTGTCCGCACAGGGTGCACCTGTCATTGTTGTACTGAATCTGCCAGGGCAGATCCTTCAGGCTTAAAGAGGAAGGTTCAAGGCTTCTGTTTGACGACATATTTTTACCTCCTGGCGGTCAGGGCTTACAATTACAGTATCAAGGTGCATGGGTTGAATATCCTTGGATTTGTCCCGGTCCGGGAGAACAGCATCCAGGCCGCAGATTTCCGATGAAAAACCATATATGCCGGGTTTTCCACCCACAACACCGGGCCGCAGTTTTTTTCTGTCCTGGGCCATGAAAAGGGAGTGATCGGGCAGGGTGCCGATGACGCAGTTGGGTCCGTCAATTATCAATGGCCTGCAGGTTCTTTTTAAATGGTTGAGAAATTGGGCATCCGGGTGTTTTTGAAGGTCTTCTTCCTGGAGGGGGGTGATCACATGCTTATAGGCATCTATGCCTAATCCCAGCTCCACCATTGAATAATGAAGGATATGGGCAAAGACCTCGGAGTCGGACTGGTACCCGCTGTAGGCAGGTATATCCCTGGAGGAGAGAAAATCTCTGATGGGGATAAATGCCGTATTCTCTCCATTGGTCATGGTGCAATACCCTTTGATGAAAAAGGGATGACAGGCATAAAGATTGATGGCATAGTTTGTGTTCTGGCGGCCCTGGGCCATTATCACCCTGGCATGGAGCTCTTTTCTGTCAAGTCCCAGGTAATCCCCCAGCTGCAGGGGGTCACCGATCTCTTTGATCATGATGGTGTCGGGCCAGAAAGAAAAAACTATCATGTCTTTTTTTTCTTCTCCCATGTCACGGATCTTAAGGCGAATATCCGAGAGCCGGTTGGCAATCTCTTCTTTGTCAAGATTATCCCAGTCTTCGGGCAGCTCATAGGCCCGTATCAGATATAGGTCCCTTCTTGGAATTCCTTCCACTGGTTTTTTCGGGATTTTTAAAGAAATTTTATACTTGGTCAAAAAACCCTTGTCCATCATGAAAAGGTCCAGACGCCGGATGCCTTCCTCACTGAATATGCCCGATAAAATCGGGGCATCCTTCATCTCTTCAAAGGGGCCTCCAAGGTCCTGGAGCAGCAGCCCCATGCCTGACCCGTCATGCCCTTCTTTCATAACGTCAAGGGCTTTGATGGCCAGCATCGGAGATACCGGGTCTTTGCTGGTAAGTGCGAACAGACGACACATTATATACACTCCTTGTCTTTTAAACATTTATCCGCCTGCTGTTTCTTGTCAATGCAGACGATTCAACCGGCAGAAAGATGTTCTGCTGCGGGCAGTTTAACAAGGCCCGGGCCGGTTGTCCCCCCATGAAAGGCTTCTGCCTTTGCCACACCTTTTTTGTAGAAAAGAGAGGATTATCAATTTTCCAAAATGTTTAGTTTAAAGATTTTCAGGTATCATGTCAATAATAATTTATTGTTTTTCAATGGGTTACGAAATATCTAATTTTGGACATCAGATTTTTTTAGATTATCCAGGGGAATGGAAAACCCGGCTTTTTCATAAATTTTTTTTATTTTGAGCAAATCTGCCCCAAGGGACTCGCCGGGATGTATTTTGCCTATCCACCGGGTGCGCTTTGCCCTATTGTCCAGATACCAGCAAATGATGGGTACATCAGCCCCTTTTGCAATATGCCAGAATCCGGTTTTAATGGTTGCAACCTGCTTTCGTGTTCCTTCGGGAACCAGGGCTAACACCAGCTCGTTTCGTTTATTAAATTCATTGACCACAGATCCCACAAACCCGCTCTCCCTGTTCCGTTTTACAGGAAGTCCTCCAAGGCTTTTGAGCAAAAGGGACATGGGAAAGAAAAACCAGGATGCCTTGACCAGCAGCCTGGCATTAACCTTTGCAATCTTGATATAGATCAGGGCCCGGAAGGTGTCCATGTTTTTGGTATGGGGAAAACCAATGACCACACTTTTTTTGTCCCAGTATTCGGGAAGGGGGTCATAGGTCCAGCCGATGCAAAAATACAAAAATCTGCCACCCAGGCTCAATAGGGTCTTCATTAGTTATGGTGCCCGCATCCGCCTTCTTTTTTGTTTTTTTTCCCCTGGCAGAGGTCAAATATGTGGAAGAGTTTTAACTCACCTTTTTCCATGAGTTCCAGGTTTTCGGCGACGGTGTTTTTTTGGGCAGCATAAACTTTGATGTCTGCGGTGGTCAATCCCCTCAGTGATCCGTCTCCGATACATTTGGTGACAACGGCATCCACTATCGTCTTTTTGTCAAATACCCCTGTCTTGCATGAGGCCTTCCCTTCCAGGTGTTTCTGGTTGGCCACAACTTCAATTTTTTTGGTGTCAATGTCCACGATCATAAATTTTTTGGCAACGCCGAATTGTTCATTTATCTGGCTGTCCAGCCCGCTATTCTCAGTTACCGGAAATGCTATTTTCATTAGGTCCTCCATCCTTGATTCCATATGATGACTTACAAATATTCAGGTATCATACCTGAACATTGTTTAAATGATAAGGCATTAATTTGTCAATGCAAGCAAGGGGTTTTTTAGGAAGGTAAAAAAAAGTCCATCTGAATATCGGGTGTTTTTCTAGGGGCTTTTTATAATATTTTTAATATATGTGGGGAGAATTGCATATACTTCCCTGGGCGCTTTTACACTTCTTCTACTATCAATAGTTTTGGCCTTTTTAGTTTCAGCTGTGTCGATGGTAAATGGGTCCGGCTTGTTTTTTAAAGTATTTTCCCTTTCATCGGTAAAGGGAAGCAGGAGGGGGCCGTTGCTTTCAAGAACATAGGCCATCTGCCCGTTTCGTAAATAAACAATACTGCCCGGCGGATAAATCCCTATGCTTTTCACAAAGGCATAAAGGATATGCTGAAGTATAGGGTCTTTTTTGGCATAGGTTCTGAATAAATTTGTCACAACATTGATGGGATTAACAGCCTCTTTATAACATCGTTTGGAAGTCATTGCATCATAAATGTCCGCCAGTTTACATATCCTTACATAAAGTGGGATTTGAATATAACTTGTACCAAGGGGATAGCATCTTTTCTCTTCCCCATATAGAGGGCTGTGATGATAATTAATGATGTTTTTGATTACTGAGTTTTTAAGATTATTTTTTTCAAGAATTTTTACACCATATTCATAGGAATGTCTTTTGACTTCTTCAAACTCTTCCGTTGTCAACCTGCCTTGTTTGTTTAAAGTTTCATCGGCGACCATGACTTTGCCTATATCATGGAGAAAAAAACCAAGAGAGATATCACTGAGTTCGCTTGGATAATAACAGGCAAAGGAATTATTCTGTTTTATATTTTCTTTTTCAAAGGGATTGTAAATATCAGTGGTATTCCCCTTCATAAGGTCGGCAACCTTATTTGAAAAATATATATTAAACCTGTTAACAATTGCTGTTCCGATGGCACAAACATTAATGGAATGGTTATAAAGATAGTCATCATAGGAAAACAGCTCCTGGGTCAGATAGCAAAAAGGGTTATCCGCAGTAACCAGGAACTCGACAAGGTCTGAAACATTGGCCTCGACTTCATTAAAATCAAATTCACCCCCGGTATTTTTTATATCGGTTAAAACCTTTTTAATGCTTTTTTTTGCGTCTTTATATTTTTCAGCAGCCAGTATTTTTTTTTCTTCGATTTCCAGCAACTTCATTTCAATCTCATTGGTTATTGCATTTGGAAATATGGAATCATGTCCCGGCGGCTCAATTACAGGCTCTGCTATTGTCCTTGCGTCTGTCTCTTGGAAATCAATTAATACATCGGTATTTATATTAATCAAATTGCCATCGTCATCCCAAAGACCGCCATCAACACTTGTATCCACCGGGATTGAGTTTATGCCGTTTTTTTTAATAATTTCAAGTGTCTTCACGCTATCTACAAAAATATCCTTGTCCAGAAGTAAAATGCCCTTTGGATTATATACGTCCACACCTGTCTTTACTTTCCCACCGGCTCTAACAATTTCGATGAGGTTATCTATGGAAACCCTTTCATTCATGGTAAAGTCCCTGTTTCCCATATTGCGCTATAAATTTTTAAACGTTCGTTGTACAACTCAACATGAAATTGTACAGTCTGTTTTGTTTTTTTCGCAGTTGCGAAAAAATATGTTTGCGAAAATATATTTATTTGCTACCAAAAGCGTAAGCGATTGGCAAATGATTTTTTTAAAATTAAGTGCCGGCGACTATTGCATTTTATTCCAAACTATTGTTAGAGTAAAAAAACCAAATGACAATCAGGGTTATGACAATGAATGATGCTAGTATGAATAATCTGTTCATAAGCAATAAAGGCCCGGATTCAAAGACCAGTGACTATATCTTTGAATTGATTTCAATGGGCTATTCTTCCATTGCCAGGGATAATGGAACCGGCAATTTGGATATATACAAAAAGCTGGAACAGGGGCTGGAATTTTTAAACAATAATGTTACCGTGGTGTCCGACGATGTAGCAAATTGTGTTGTATTATTAAAACTTCTAATCTCTTTAAGAGAAAAAGTCATAATCTCGGAAGATGTTTCAGCCTATGAAATTCCCCATATACATAAATCCGCCGAAAGCTTTAAAGAACTTTTGATAAAAAGTGCCCGGAGCACAATTAAAATTAAAGATCAGGATTTGATTACCCGGCAATGTGAAGCCTTTCTCAAAGCTGCCGATGAAATCCGCAATGAACAAGAATTAAGGGGGCTTGGAGTCCTTGACCGGGAGCTTAAAAATGTTATTGGAAGATTAAGGGAGGAATCTGAAATTGATTCGGTCTTCTACTCTGCCGAGAACGAATTTTTTGAAAATTATAAAGCTAAAGCAGAAACGGTCATGCATGAAGGGAGTTTAAAAGAGATCGGGAAAAAGATCTTGGAGATGAAAGATATTACCAATAAAGATAATATTGATTCAACTCAAACTAATAGATTTTTAAAATATTTGAGAAAATATGAAGCAAGGTTTATCTCCAAAATTAAAAGTCAAATGAATTTGCTGAATAAAAAAAGTCTGGGTGCAAGTTTTTACAATATTCAGGAAAATATAGAAGAATTAGCTTCTTTTAAAAATTTGGAGATCTATCATAAAAAAAAAGGGTTAACCTTTTCAGTCAAAAGATTAATTAAATACATTCAGAAACAAAGGATTGAGCCGTTCGAATCAGTATTTTCCAGAATAATCAATTTTCTGGAGAAAAAAAATTTAGAGTATGATTGGAAGGGTTACATAAACAAGTATGAGCTGATATATAAAGAAACGGATATATTCTCAGATTCTTTTTATACATATACCCTCAAAGGCTTAACCTCAATGGAGGCTGTTGATTTGCTCCAGGGGAAAAAAGAGGGCCTCAAAGCAATGGAACTTGATAAAGTTTCCTATATTAATTATGAAAAAGAAGTTGAATCGTTCTTGGGAAAATTGATCCATGTTTATCAAAGCCGGTCAGATTTGAACGGAGTTCCCGGCCGGCAGATTTGATCCCATGGCACCGTCCACAAAAATTGAATGTTATTCCTGTCCGCCCTCCCCCCCCTGGGAAGTTTTTATCCCTATAATGTAAGAGTTTTACTTCATAATTTCATTGTGATAATATACCTGATTAAATCCTGACTACATATTATTTTATTCTCCTAGCTTTTTGTTAAGGGGCAAGGAATTTTTTTAATAAAGGGATCTTGTATGAAGCTTAACATTGGTACAAAAGTAAATGTTTTGATCATTGTTGCACTGATTCTGGTTGGAGGCGCATCACTGCTATTGTCTATTCCCTCGTTAAAGAAGGGGGGAGAGCTTGGCATTCAGGATTATCGTAAAGGTATGATAGGCGAAAAGAAAACTCAGATTCAGGATTTGGTCAATTCCTCTTTTGTCATTGCAAAGGAGCGCCTGGACTCCAGCTCCCAGGTTAAGGAAAAGGCCAATGGCCTGTCGGGCATTGCCAGCGCTCTTTCCGAGATGATGGGCAGATTCAAGGTTTAATGGAATTTTCAATCAGACCTATACTCAAAGAAGGTTCAGGGGTGGAGATATCCGCCCCTGAACCTTCTTTGAGTCCTACTACAGATAGATTCCTGTTGTTTTTAGTCATTTTTTTCTTTCTTAGTTTCGGAGGTTTTTTTTCTCCGATTCAGGTGTTTGCTGCTTTTGATATTATTCAAATAGACCCGGATATTGACCGGGTCAGCCTAACCGGCTCTCTGTCGGTTTACCAGGATGATTCCGGGGAACTTGGGATAGCCGATATGGCATCTCCAATAATGAAATTACAGTTTTTGCCCCTGGAGGGTAAATCCAGTTTTGGATATTCAACTTCTGCCTTCTGGTTCAGGTTCACGGTAAGAAATTCAACGGCAAACCCCATTTTCTGGTACCTGGAATACCCCTATGCAGTTGTGGATCATTTTGAATTTTTCCATCCAATGGATTCAGGATTTAAAAGATACCTGGGGGGGGATACCAATGCCTTTACCCAAAGGCCCGTGAATTATAGAACCATGGTGGTGCCCATTGATCTTCCGCCCGGGGACCATACTTTTTATTTCAAAATCCAGTCTAGGGGTACCATTGTGGCTCCTGTAATTGGGTGGGGCAGACTTGCTTTTGAACGCCATAAGAACTTTGATGCTGCATTGAACTGGCTGTATTATGGTGCCATGCTGGTCACGGCCATCTATTGTTTTTTTGGGTTTGTCAGCATGAAAGTCCCTTCTTTTTTCTTTTTGGGGGTTTTTGTTTCCGGTACTGCCTTGTTTACCATGGTTCATTCGGGCATGGCCTTTCAGTATCTATGGCCGCAATTTCCTTCATGGGCCAATCTATGCCACCCCTTGTCTTTAACCCTGGGGCTTTTGGGTGTCCTGCCCTTTACCCGGTTGTTTCTGAATACCCGGCGGCATACCCCTGTTTTTGATAAGATATTCATAGCTCTTTTTTGGATCACCCTTGTTTTTGGCCTGGGTCTTGTTTTTTTGTCCTACCAGGTTGCTACCCAGGCCATGGTCCTGGTTGTCGGTCTGTCAGCCATTACCATGATTTCTTGCAGCCTGGTATCTTTGTTCAAGGGGATTCGCCAGGCCCGGTTTTATCTTCTGGCCTGGACACCCTTTGTTATCAGCGCTGTTTTAATGGCTCTGAAATCCTTTGGATTCCTGGAAAACAATTTGTTGACTGATTCGATGGTACAGATTTCTGCTGCATTTGTGGCAATCCTTCTTTCCTTTGGTTTGATGGACAAAATTGATTCCATTCGGAAGGAACGGGAAAAAGTTTTGGACCAATTGCATAAATCTGAAAAACAATACAGGATGCTGGCGGAGAATGTAAAGGATGTCATCTGGGTACTGAATTTAAAAACTTTGAAAATAACCTATATTACCCCTTCGGTGGAAGAGATGATGGGGTATACCCCCCAGGAGGCCAAGCTCTTTTCATTTAAGGAAATGCTGCCCCCCGAAGAAGCAGACAAGGCCTGGAAAGCAATTAAAAACGGGATTGAAGACAGTTTGTCCATGTCTGAAAAAACCCGGCATGCCTTTACCATTGAAATAGAGTGCTACAACAAGGCAAAAGATATTTTCTGGACAGAAACCACCACCACCTTTACCAAGGATAATTCTGGAAATCCAGTGGAAATGGTTGGGGTTACCCGGGATATCACCGAAAGAAAACAGGCGGAAAAGGAGAAAAAAGCATTGGAGTTCCAGCTTCACCAATCTGGAAAATTGGAGGCCATTGGTACCCTTGCCGGCGGTATTGCCCATGACATGAATAATATTGTGGCCGCCATCATGGGGTATGCGGAATTGTCTTTGCATGAGGCAGATAAGAAATCCCGCATGTATCACCGCCTGGACCGGATGATCAAGGCATGCCACCGGGCCAGGGACCTGGTCAGCCAGATTCTCACCTTCAGCCGCCAGGACAGCCAGGAAATAAGGAGGGTTAAGATCCATCCAATTGTCAAAGAAGTGTTGGAATTGATCCGGGCCTCTTTGCCCTCCACCATTACCATCAAACAGGAGGTTTCAAGACAAGGGCTGATGATCAATGCCGATCCCACCCAGGTACACCAGATCATCATGAACCTGTGTTCCAATGCCGGGTATGCCA
>DAOWDR010000044.1 GCA_030638935.1 Desulfobacteraceae bacterium
AGAGAAGGTCAATTGCAGCCTTTCCGTCACCCCAGGGGATCATGCCGCCTTCCATGGCAATGCCCAGGGTCACCCCCGTCTCAATGGTATCCAGGCCAAAGTCGTCACAGAGTCTGTCCAGCATGGCGATTTGATCCAGGTCCTTTATAGTGGTGTGGGCGCCAAATGCCCAGATGGTTTCATATTCAAAGCCCGAGGTCAGGTATTTTCCCTCCTTGTCATGGTAGACATTGGAGCATTTGATCACACAGCCCGGATGGCAGGGTTCCGTAGTGATGCCCCCCCTTTTTTCAATGTTTGCTGCCATGGTTTCGCCGGAGATATTTTGGACATGCTCGAACCGGCCGGTCCGAAAGTTTTTAGTGGGCAGGGCACCGGCTTCGTTGATTACATTTACCAGAACGGCTGTCCCAAGTGCGGGCAGGCCTTCTCCTGTGACCGGGTGGTTTCGAAGCATTTCAACCCAGCGTTTGTTGGCGGCTTTAAAGGCGTCGGGATCTTTGATTTCTATTCTGGGCGCACCTTTGTCGTCCACGACGATGGCTTTGATCTTTTTGGATCCCATGACAGCTCCCAAGCCGCCTCTGCCGTGGGCACGTCCGGGTCGGCCGTTCATATCGGCCTGCTGAATGGAAGCTCCTTTAAGGCATTGCTCGCCTGCCTGGCCAATGCTTAAGACCCCTGTGTTTTTACCATATTTGGCCCAGAGTTTTTCCATGACCTCATAGTTACCGGCTTTGGCAAGATCTCCGGCCGGAAGGATTTCAACCCCGTCCTTGTTGATGACAATCATGCTATATGCGTCTGTGTCGGGTTTGTCTTCAAGGATAAGCCCTGTGATACCCAGTCTGGCCAGTTTCTGGGAAACAAGTCCTCCTGCATTACTCTCCTTGATACCGCCGGTCAGGGGTGACTTTGCCCCTGCTGACAAACGGCCTGAATCGGCTGCCGGAGAGCCTGACATTATGCCCGGCGCAAAGATTAATTTGTTGTTTTTTCCCAAAGGATGACAGGTGGCCGGTACTTCGTCCAGAATCATTTTAGAGGTCAGGGCTCTGCCCCCAAGGCCTGCATAGACTTCTGGCGTCTCTTCAAAGTTAAAGGTTTTTTCTTTTGTGTTTATTCTGAGTAATTTCCCCATTTTTCCTCCTTGGCATTGAAAGGTTTATAAAAATTGAAGGGTTAATAAAATTGCGTCTATATTTATTGAAATTTTTTCTTACTTCTTTTGGTTGGTGCCATCTTGACCAGTTTGGGCTCAAACATGGCAATTGTCTCAACAAGACCCTTTTGCTGAGCCATGACATGGTGAATGTTTTTATATGCCATGGGTATTTCATCCAGCCCGGCAGAAATAAGCGTGATTTGCCTTTTTTGTAAAATACCCTGTAAATCCTTGAATGTAAATAATTTCTTTGCAGCCGTACGGCTCATGGCTCTGCCGGCTCCGTGGGCGGCGGAATTTATGGCCTCCTGGTTCCCCAGTCCTTTGATGACAAAGCCAGGATCAGCCAGGGTTCCCGGGATGATTCCCATCTTTCCCTTTCCCGCCGGAATAGCTCCTTTCCTGTGGACCAAAACCTTTCGTGATCCGATCTTTTCCCTCCAGGCAAAATTATGATGGTTTTCAATGGTCATGATGGGGGATTCCCCCAGGGTTCTGAAAACAGCTTCATGGATGATTTCATGGTTGGCGGCAGCATAGCCTCCCATGAGTTCCATGGCCTTAAAATAGGTGACACCCAGCTCATGGTCCATGGACAGCCAGGCCAGGTTTTGTAAATGGGAAGCCAATTCTGGGTGCTGCCCCTTTGCCATGGCTGAGTAGTGCTTGGCAATGGCAGCCCCTGTTCCCCGGCTGCCGGAATGGGTGAGAAGGGCGATATAGGTTCCTTTTTTTAAACCCGGCTTGCTTTTATCTAAATTGTTATCCAGATCCTTATCCAGGATCAGTTTTCCAAATTCGGCAAAATGGTTCCCGGACCCGCTGGTTCCCAGCTGCTGCCAGGCTTTGTCCTTTAATGCTTTTACCCTGGGGCAGAACTCCCAGTCTTCATCCATTATAGAATGATTTTTTGGCCGTTTGAACCTGGCCCCCACACCAAAGCGGGTCTGTGTATCCAGGGCTTTTTTAAGATCTCCCCTAATGGTTTTATATTGGGAAAAGGGGATGGGCAGTACGCTCAATCGTACCCGGCAGGCAATATCCACCCCCACGGCATAGGGGATCACTGCATTGTCCACAGCCAGAACTCCCCCGATGGGAAGGCCGTATCCCTTGTGGGCATCGGGCATAAGCGCTCCCTGTACGGCAATCGGCAGCTCCATGGCATTTTCCATCTGTTTGATTGCCTGGGGATCCAGATCTTTTCCCCAAATGGCATATGACTTTTTTTTTGCCATGATGAATAGAATCCGTGTTTATTTTAATCCTGTTTTACACCGCTGATATTGTCCTGCCGGGTTTAAAGTCTTCCTGATTCGGACAACTCTGACAATCCTTCAAGATCCTGGATAATAATATTTTTTGTTTGGACCTCAATTAATTGGGCGGCGGCCATTTTTTTAAAGATTCTGGAGATGGTTTCAGGGGTGGTACCGATAAGATTTGCAAGCTGGGCCTTGGAAATGGGGAGGGTGACCATCTGCTCATTGTTATGTTTCGATTCCTGTTCTGATTTTTGTTCCGTGGACAGGGTTAGAATATAGGCCGCCAGTCTGGCAGGCACCTCTTTAAGGCTCAGGTTTTCAATTTGTATGGTAAAGGCCCGCAACCGTTTGGAAAGGTCTGCCAGCATGTTCATGGAAAGGGAGGGGGTGGTGGTGATCAGGTTGACAAAGGAGTCCCGGGGTAAAAAAATTATACTGGCCTCTTCAATGGCCATGGCAGATGCGGGAAAATTTTTGCCCTCAAAGACCGGGACTTCTCCAAAGGTATGGCCGGGCCCGTAAATATGGAGAATCTGTTCCTTTCCCTCAAGGGAAAGTTTGAAAACCTTTATCTTCCCGGTGTTGACAATATAAAATCCGTCTCCCTTGTCCCCTTCCTGGAAAATGAGCTGACCCTTGTTAAAGGTACGCTCAAGGGCAATAGCCTGTATTTTTTCCAGCTGGGGCTCTGAAAGTTCTGAAAAAAGCGGTATGGTTTTTAATATATTGATGGTATGATACTCCGGTCTTATTCATACAATTATTTCTGTTAATTTTTTTTAAAAGCTAAAAAAAGTTTCGTAAATTGATCCAGGTCAAGGTTTTACATCCCCATCTATATTAAGTTCATTCCAGGATGTAAAGATTAATTGTTCATCACTATAATAAGGAGAATGCAACATGTTTTGTTTTCAATGTCAGGAAGCAGCAAAAAATGAAGGATGCACCATCAAGGGAATGTGCGGAAAAGAAGATTCCACAGCCAAGCTCCAGGACCTTTTGATTTTTAATCTCAAGGGAATTGCCGTGATTGCAGAAAAATCCAAGGCAGCCGGTGTGCCTGTGCCAAATTCAGCAGCAGCCTTTATCGGCCAGGGCCTGTTTACCACCATTACCAATGCCAATTTTAATGATGAAGATCTGGTTAACTGGATAAACCGTGCCCAGGCCCTGAAAAAAGAACTGGCTGCTGCGGCCGGGGACAAGCTTGGTACAGACCTCCATGAAAGTGCCACCTGGTACTCCAATGATGTGGCTACCTTCCAAGCAAAGGCAGAGGCTGTTGGTGTTTTGGCCACTGAAAATGAAGATGTCAGATCCCTAAGGGAGCTTTTGATTCTCGGCCTCAAGGGAATGGGTGCCTATGCAGACCATGCCGAGGTTCTGGGTGTTGCAAAAGATGAAATCTGGTCTTTTATGTTTGAGGGTCTTGCCTCCACTACCCAGGATCTGTCCGTGGATGAGATGGTGGGCAAAGTTCTTAAATGCGGTGAAGTCATTGTGACCACCATGGCAGCCCTGGACGAAGCCAATACAACAGCATACGGCCATCCCGAGATTACCGAAGTCAATATCGGAGTTGGAACAAATCCTGGAATACTTATTTCCGGTCATGATCTTAAAGATATGGAAGAACTTTTAAAACAGACTGAAGGTACTGGTGTCGATGTTTACACCCACGGGGAAATGCTTCCATGCAATTGCTATCCTGCCTTTAAAAAATATGACCATTTGAAGGGTAATTACGGCGGTTCCTGGTGGCATCAGAATGATGA
>DAOWDR010000133.1 GCA_030638935.1 Desulfobacteraceae bacterium
CCATCATTCCGGTCCGGCTGTCTTTCATTATCTCCAGCGCCCGTTCCCTGGACCTGTGGCTAAAAATACCGTCCGCCGTGTCACCGAGACCATCCAAATGAAAGGCACCGGTGACAGCCACCAGAAAGAGCAGGTCCACCAGGGCAGCCACAGGGGGCGCCCAGAGCCGGGAGACCGCAAGATCCGTAACCACCAGCAGGGCACCGATGATCAGCCCCACCACCGGGAAAAACCGGATCATGCCCATGGGGGAATAGGTCACATTTTTGCCAGCCGGCAAAATTGTGATAAATAAAATTGCAGATCGTAAATCCGTTAAAATGCCTGTTTTCTTTTCCATTACCTGCCCTTTATTGAGTTGCTCTTTATTTAGCCAAAAATTTAATAGTCCGGTAAAAAACACCCCGGGCCTGCTGCCTTGCTTCAATCCGCCCCTGGGCTTCAAGTTTTGCCAAAAGGGTGTCCATCCGGTCCGGGTCGGCATTTAAAACAGCCACCAGATCATCCCGGGTGCAGGGCCTCCGATGGATGGTTTCAAGAACTGCAGACTCCATATCCCGATTCCGGCCCATGCTCTTCTTGTCTGCCACCTTGGCAATGATCTGAATGATATCCATGTCCAAAATTTCTTTTACCCGATCAAGCTCCGCCTTTGTTGCCGGCAGGATATGGGAAACCGTGCCCGGCCGGTCCAGGGTGTTGAGCTGAACCATTTCAGGATCAATGGATAAAATTACCTCCCTTAAGGCTCCCAGTTCTTTTGGGGTGTCATTGACCCCGGGCAAAATAAAAATTTCCAGCCAGATTTTCCCGGCAAACTCTCCGGCAAAGGTTTGAATCCCCTCTATAATATCTTCCACCAGAAGACCTTTAAAGGGCCGGTTGAGTTTTAAAAAGGCTTCTTTTGAAACAGCATCAAGGGAGGGGACCACAAGGTCGGCCAGGGCCAGCTCCTTTCTTACCCCGGGATCATTTAAAAGGGTGGAATTTGTCAGAACCGCCACCCGGATACCAGGCCTTTTGGCTTTTATATAGGCGATAACCCTGCCAAGATCCTGGTTTAATGTGGGTTCACCAGACCCTGAAAAGGTAATGTAATCAGGATCTTCATTATGTTTCAAATAATGATCAAGTTCTGATTTTACCACCTCAAAAGTGACATAGGAGCTTCGCTGAAGCGTCAAATTTGTTGTTTTCCCGCACTCGCAATAGACACAGTCCAGGCTGCAGATCTTATGGGTGACAAGGTCCACGCCAAGGGAAATGCCCAGGCGTCTGGACAAAACCGGGCCGAAGATATGTTGATAGCTCATTTAAAGTTTGCTCATAATTGATTTAATAGTTTTAGATTTAATAGTTTTAGATTTAATAATTTTAGATTTATAGTTTTAGGTTTTCCCGGGGTTTGATGGGAACGGGAATACCAGCCATAGTCAGGATAACCCGGTCGGCCATTGCAGCTATTTTCTGATTCACAAGCCCTGCATAATCCCGAAATTGCCTGGCAAGTGAATTTTCCGGTACAATGCCATACCCCACTTCATTGGATACCAGAAAAACAGGGCAATGGCTTTCCTTGAGAGCTGCAATCAAAAGGCCTACAGCTTCCATTATCTTTGGCTCGTCGTATTTGGCAAACAAAAGATTGGAGGTCCACAGGGTCAGACAGTCCACCAAAATAACATCTGCTGTTTTCCAAGCGCTTTCAATGGTTTCATGGATCATCACAGGTTCCTCAATGGTCTGCCAGTCACCTCCCCGTTCCGCCTGGTGGGTGGCCACCCGTTTGTCCATTTCCGGATCCGTGGGAACCGAGGTGGCCAAAAATATTTTTTGTTTCCCTGTAATTTGGCTGGCTGCATCCAGGGCAAAACTGCTTTTACCGCTTCTGCACCCACCAATCACCAGGGTAATTCTTGCTTTATTTTCCAAAATCAGCCTCTTATTTATCCGTAATCCATCTCTTATCTCAAATTGGATCAGGATATCGTATCCGGCATGCTCTGTGCAACATAAAAATATCCCTGGGGCCAGAGGAATCCCAAGTAAATTTAAAATTTAAATTTATCAGACCTGCCGGGTATATCACAGAATCTGTAAAAAAGGAGGGCTGGTTAATTCAATTTTGATCGACTCTTATTCTGCTGCTGATACAGGCATGGCAGCTGCCTGATCTTAAGGCGGCAGCATCTGTAAGGGAAATAACACCTGAGATTGGCTGATCTTTGTCCGGAATAACAAACAAACGATGCAAATCTTTTAAAATCATTGTTTTGATGGCAGTTTCCACAGGCTCATGCTCATGGCACAATGCCACAGGCGTTGACATAATTGTTCCTGCCGTGGCAGACAGGTCCACCCCATGTCTGTAGCACAGGGTAATATCTGTTTTGGAAATAACTCCCTTTGGGTAGTTTTTATCATCTGCGACAAGAATGGCACCAAACCTTGAGGCGGAAAGAATTTCCACGACAGATTCAAGCAAGGCTTCTTCCCGGCAGGTTTCAACCTGCTTTGTCATGATCTCATGAACTTTATACCTTTTGACCCTGTCCTGGGCCTTTTCTTTACTTTTATTAAAGATACCCTGGTCGCAATTGCTGCAATAATGATAAAGCAGCCCGACAATATCAGGATAGGCCAGGGCACCAACCACTTAATTCAAACCTTTTTCCAAGGCATATAACCGGTAAATACTATTGGCTTTCATTGTGTTCAGGGCAGAAGAAAGGGTATCATCGGGCCCGCAGAAAAGCGGAGGGGCATTCATTATCATTTCAAGGGGTGTTGATATGGGGAGTCCGGCATATAAGGCCCCCATTATATCTGTTTTTGAAACAACCCCCAATGGTTTTTCTCCATCTTCTCCCACCAGGATTGCATTAACCTTAAATTTGATTAAGTACTGGATACAGCAGTCGATGGAGTCATCCGGTTCAAGCACAATCAACTGCTTACGCATGGCATGTCTCACCTTTAATCCGGTTAATGTATCTTTACCCACTTTCATATCCTTTCAATTAAATGGTTAAAAAGATCTGAAATATAAACCATTCCAACCGCTTCGCCATCGTCAATAACCGGCAGTCTGCGAACATGCTTTTTTACCATGATATCAAGCACCATCATCAGGTGGGTGTCAGGAGTGACGGATATGACCTTGGGTGTCATGATATCCCCGACAATAAATTTTTTCAGTTTATCGCCGGCACGGGAAATAATACCCTCTATTTCAATATCACTGATATTGCCCCATATTTTAACGTGCTTGGGCAAAAGAAACAAAAGAACATCATACATGGATATCATGCCTGCAATAGAGCCGTCTTTCTGGGTTACCATTATGCCGAAAATTGTTTTCCCATCAATCTTTGACATCTTGAAAATATCCAATGCTTCAGATATGGAAGAGTCAGGATTCAATGTTTTGAAATTAGTTTTCATCACATCTTTGGCAGTTGTTTTCATGCGATATCCCCTTTAAATCTGATAATAAACAAGACTTTTTACCCCTGGCACATCGAAGATGGGTAAATATTTTGGCATAATATCATCTACTGCTGCCAAATACAAAAAATATTCTTTCAGCCATACCTCTGTCTGGTTTTTTCATCCACTCCGGCAGGCAAAGGAATGTACAGCCTGTGCTCCACCAATCATCACCTTAACATCAGACCGCTGTTTTGCGATAGTCATACCTGGGAATCTGAAGTTTTGCAGGGCAGTGACTTACAGGACAGGTTCTGATCAAATCATTTTTGGGAAGCCGGGGGCGTTTTTTCTTTTTAATCTGATCTTGAATCCATTCTTTTGCCATTTTTTCAGTATCTGCTTCGCCTAACTCCAGCACTTTTTTTCCGCAGCAATGAATATATTCACAATATAATTTAAACTGCCCCTTCATTTGAATATCCTTTTTATGATTTTCGAATATAGTTCTATAAATGAATCATATGCCGAATTCATATTTCTTGTCAACCGGGAAAATTAGGGAACACGATTAGAAAGGAATACAATTTCCCCTAAGCGTATTAATTTTTCAGTATGGTATATTTTTATTGACAAAACAAAAACATAGAATGTATATCATATATAGAACGATACTCGAAAATCAAACATAGCTCAATTATTAAAGGAGATGTTCCATGGGTGTAAAGGAAAGACGACAATTAGAAAAGCAAGCACGGCGAAATCAAATCCTGGATGCAGCTCGAAAATTGTTATTCTCCCAAGGTATTGAAAAGGTCTCCATCAGTAAAATTTCCAAGGAAGCTGAATTAGGTGTCGGCACCATCTACTTTTATTATAAAAACAAGGAAGATATTTTTATCGCCCTTCAGGAAGAGGGACTTGCATTTTTATTTGCCATTATCCAAAAGATAGCAGACAAAACCATGGAGCCGGATGAAAAATTGCGGCAGATTGCCTATGCATACTATGATTTTACTGAAACCCAAAAAGAATATTTTAATATAATCAATTATTTTTTGTCCTCCCCAAAAATTTTTTTCAAGGAGGATCTAAAACAGCAGATTGACATGTCAGGAAGCAAAATTTTGGCGGTCATCCAGGATATTATTATCTCCGGAAACCAGGCCGGTGTTTTTATGGAACAGTATCCCGAAAAATTTTCAATCATGTTTTGGGGTACTATTCACGGGTTAGTTCAGTTCAAAAAACTGGAACATACCACTTTACAGAATGAGGCCCACAAGGAGATCTACGATTATAGTGTGGAAAAAATAGTTCAGGGGTTGTTTGGGAATATTTGTCAAAAGGAGGGAATATGAATTCATTAAAAGATAAAATTGCATTAATTACCGGCTCAGGGAAGAAATCAGGCATTGGATATGCCATTGCCAAAAAACTGGCTTCCATGGGCGCCAATATCATTATTGCAGATTTTGGAAATGCAGAAGGGTTTAACGCAGACGTGGGATGCGGAACTATGTCGGAAATGGAAACCATTGCTGCTGAATTGGCAGAGGCCTATTCTGTCAAAACCCTGGCCGTCAATCTGGATGTAACGGATACAGCGCTGGTTACGGCCATGGCAGAAAAGGTGAAAACCGAGTTTGGCCGGGTGGATATTCTCTGTAATAATGCCGGTGCCACCTTTGGTGTTCCCAACGGGGTACACACCTATGATGAGACTGCCTGGATGAGAACAGTGGATGTCAATCTTCATGGTGTCTTCCGGGTTTCCAAAGCCATTGTGCCCCTGATGCAGGAAAAGGGGGGAGCCATTATCAATACCGCTTCCAGAGCAGGCAAAGTGCCGCCCTTATTCAACGGAGCCTATGCCGTGTCCAAAGCTGGCGTTATCATGCTTACCAAGGTTATGGCCAAAGAACTTTCCGGTCTCAAAATCCGGGTCAATGCCATCTGTCCCGGCCAGATCATGACTGACCTTGAAAAGTGGCGGTTTGGTCTTGAAGCCCAGTTCCTAAATACCACTGTGGAAGAACAGGAACAAAAAATGTGTGAATCCATCCCCCTTGGACGGATCGGATCTCCGGCAGAAGTGGCAGATATGGCGGCATTCCTGGCATCGGATGATTCATCCTTTGTCACTGGTCAGGCCCTGAATATCTGCGGTGGCCAACTCATGGAGTTATAAGAATAAGGAAAAACCAATACAAAATTTTATTTAAATGAGATGGAAAAAGGAGTAGAGATGGAAACTATTACAGGGGCAGAGTTGGCAGCGAAAGCGTTAATTGACAGAAAAATCGATTATATTTTTTCCCTGAGCGGGGGACATATCACCCCTCTTTACCAATATCTTGAAGGATCTGAGGTCAAGATCTACGATACCCGTCACGAACAGTCCGCCCTATTTATGGCAGAGGCCTATGGCAAGATGACCCGCAGGGCCGGTGTGGCTATGGTAACGGCAGGTCCTGGATTTACCAATGCCCTTACCGGGGTCGCCAGTGCCCATTTCTCCAACACCCCGCTGGTTCTGATAGCAGGCTGCGTCGGGCTGGACAACAAGGAAAGGCTGGATCTTCAGGACATGCCCCAGGTAGAGGTTATCAGACCCATGGTTAAAAAAGCCCTGGTCTGCATGAAGGCTGAACGGATCAATGACTATGTGGATATGGCTTTTAGAATTGCTGAAAGCGGCAGACCAGGGCCTGTTTACCTGGAGTTCCCCATTGACATACTCAACGCCCCGGTTGACAAGGCTTCTGTCCGTAAGACCAATACGGTGGTTGCCTCCAACCCGTTTGATCCCAAAAAAGCCCAAGCCCTTTTGGAAATGATCAAAAAAGCGAAAAATCCACTTGTCATTGCCGGGACCGGTGCCTGGCAGTCCAAGGCGGAAGAAGAGCTGAAAACCTTTATTGAAACAACCAATATCCCTCTTTTCACTTCTCTTTCCGGCAGGGGTATTTTGTCTGACGAACACCCTTTGTGTTTTGAAGGGGCTCTGGCCATCCGTCCCGGCGGCGGGTTTGCAGCCTATATTGAAACCGACCTGGTCATTATCCTGGGCACACGTATTTCCCTGTATTATCTATTCGGGGATATTTTTAATCCGGAAGCCAAAATTGTCCAGGTGGATATTCAGCCCGATGAAATCGGCAGAAACCGGAGTGTTGACCTGCCTGTGGTAAGCGATATAAAAGGATTTTTATCCCAGTGCAACAAGCTGCTGACAAATGACAATAAAGGCCTTAAAGAACAATTTAACCCCTGGATCGAAAAACTGAATACCGCCCATAATGACGGCAAGGCCATTGCCAATAATGACTGGGAATCTGATAATATCCCCATCCATCCCATGCGTCTGGCCCAGGAGATAAACCGGTTCATGGACCGGGAAGATGATATTGTTGTGGCCGACGGCGGGGATACCACCACCTGGCTGGGCATGACCCGGACCCTGAAAAAGCCCGGCACCTATCTGGATTACGGAATATTCGGATCGCTTGCCGTGGGCCTGCCCTATGCCAATGCAGCCAAAGTCCTGAACCCGGACAAAAGGGTCTGCCTTATGACCGGAGACGGATCTGTGGGATTTAATTTCATGGAATTTGAAACTGCTATCCGGAAAAATCTGCCCATCGTTGTGGTTATTTCCAATGATCTGGGCTGGGGAATGATCCGCCACAGTCAGGAAATTCGTATCGGCCATGCCATTGAAGACGGAACCTATATCGGAAAGGTGGACTACCATAAAATGGTTGAAGCCATTGGCGGAAAGGGCTTTCTTGTGGAAGATCCTAAAGATATACAACCTGCACTCAAAGAGGCTTTTGCCTCGGGTAAGGTGTGCTGCATAAATGTAATGGCAGATCCCACAACCGTTAGTCCGGCCTCCATGGCCCTGGCCAACATAGGAGCATATAAAGCATAGACCAAGATCTTTAATATATTAGTGAAGGGGGAACGATTATGGATATTGCCGTTTTGGACCCGAATACTCTGGACCAGGTGCGACTGAACTTCAACCCGACTGGAATTGCTATTATCAATGCAGCCATTGGCCTGATGATGCTAGGCGTTGCCCTTGAACTAACCTTTGAAGATTTTAAACGGATTGCCACAAGCCCAAAGGCACCTGTTATTGGGCTTGTGGCCCAGTTTATCCTCCTGCCAGCCTTTACCTTTCTCCTGGTCATGATTATCAAACCCTATCCTTCCATTGCCCTGGGCATGATGCTGGTAGCTGCCTGTCCCGGAGGAAACCTGTCCAATATTATCACTTACCTGTCCCAGGGAAATAGTGCGGTGTCCATATCCATGACCGCTGTATCCTCTGTGGCCGCCATTATCATGACCCCGTTGAACATCTCCTTTTGGGGACAAATGAACCCGTCCACCGCTGCTATCCTCCGGCAGGTTCATCTGAATCCTTCCGATGTGTTTGTGACCGTGTTCATCATTCTGGGCATTCCCCTGATCCTGGGTATGACAATTGGCAAATATTTTCCTGTGCTTGCCCGGAAGGTGAGAAAACCATTTAAAATATTTTCTCTGGTCTTCTTTATGATCATTGTTTGCGGTGCCCTGGCAGCCAATTGGCAGAATTTTATTGCCTATGTGGGTATTGTGATGCTTGCGGTCCTGCTTCACAATGCATTGGCACTGAATATAGGCTATTGGTCGGGCAGGCTTGCACAACTTCCGGAAAGAGATTGCCGGGCCGTCTGTGTGGAGGTCGGGATCCAGAATTCAGCTTTGGGCCTTGTTCTGGTCTTTAATTTTTTTGACGGTCTGGGCGGAATGGCAATCCTTGTGGCCTGGTGGGGGATCTGGCATATTATTTCCGGACTCATTACAGCCTTTTTTTTCAGTCGAATCAAAAAGTTAAAAAATGAGGTGTCCCTTGGATAGGGTAAAAATGCTCCGGCGGCAGTTCAAAGACAAGGTGGTGCTGATCACGGGTGGGGCTTCGGGCATCGGCCTTGCCACGGCCTTGGAATTTGCCCGGGCCGGGGCAAAGATTGTAATGGTGGACATGGATAAGGCCATGCTGGAGGTCCGGAAACACCAATTTGAAAAACAGGGATTTCCAATCCTGACACTTACCTGCGATGTAACAGATGAAAATGCATGTCATACTGCGGTAAAAGCCAGCCTGGACAGGTTTAAGGCCATTGATCTACTCTTTAACAATGCTGGTATCACCCAGCGCAGCCTGTTTGAAAAAACCAAGGCATCGGTGATTGAAAAGGTCATGGCAGTCAATTTTTTCGGTTCCCTTTACATGACCCAGGCAGCCCTACCAAGTTTGATTGCACAAAAAGGAACCATTATTGTAAATGAATCTGTTGCAGGGGTCTCCCCCCTGCTGGGACGATGCGGCTATGCAGCCAGCAAACATGCCCTCCACGGATTCTTTACTTCACTTCGCTGCGAGCTTCGGCATAAGGGGGTTCATGTGATGATCGTATGCCCGGGATTTATCAAGACAAATCTCCAGACACGGGCCTTGGGAGGAGACGGGAAAATCGCCACCCGTGAACAATCAATAATCGGCGGTCAGCAGACCCCGCAATTTGTGGCGCATAAGATCCGAATTGGGGCACAAAAAAATCAATCCATGATGGTGTTCACATTTTTTGGAAAACTGGGATATTTAATTTCACGGCTCTGGCCGTCGCTGTATGAACGACTCATGACCCGGCAGTTTAAGTCGGAGCTTGAATAAAAATACAATGTCACTAACTATAATGATGGAGATAGTAC
>DAOWDR010000560.1 GCA_030638935.1 Desulfobacteraceae bacterium
GGTTAAGACTGAGGTCAATGATAGAATCCTTAAAAGCAAAGAAACAAAAAAAAAGCCTGGGCCATGCAAGAAAACCCTTCCTCCGCTTTTCCAAAAAAGACAGGAAAAGAACGATCTGGGCCCCGTTTTTTTCCGAAGACTATTCTGCTTATCTGCCTGCAATATTTAAAAATGCCGGTTATGAATTTAAAATCCTTCCCAAGCCGGGCAGAAATTCAGTAGACCTTGGGCTTCAATATGCCAACAATGACATATGTTATCCCGGAATTATCGTGATCGGAGATATCATAAAAGCATTGAAAAACACCCATTATCCTGCCCATGAAATTGCCATCGGTATAACCCAGACCGGGGGGCAGTGCCGGGCATCCAATTATCTTTCCCTGATCAGAAAAGCAATGATCAAAGCTGAGTTTGATGATATCCCCATTATTTCCGTCACAGCTTCCCAGGGTTTAATTGATCAGCCCGGATTTAAAATCAACTGGTTGATGAAGATCAAGATTTTATTGGTGACGACCATGTATGCAGACTGCATCGCTAAAATGTATTATGCAACGGCGCCAAGGGAGAAAACAAAGGGTAAATGCCAAAGGTTAAGGGAGCACTACATACAAAAGGCTGGCAAAAGTGTTGCTAAAAATGATTATTCAAAAATTTTCAAGCTACTGGAACAAGCTATTGATGCATTTAATGACATCAGGGTTCACAGAAAAGAGTTTCCCAAAATGGGGATTGTGGGTGAAATCTATGCAAAGTATAATTATTTTGCAAATCAGAATTTGGTTCACTGGCTGATCAAGCAGGGCATTGAGCCTGTTCTGCCTCCCATTGTCAATTATTTTATCCAGGATCTTGTGAATTACAAAGAAAATATCAAGGCAGGTATCCGTCATCCAAAGTTCACAGATCTTTTGGGCCTTCCCATTGAGTGGCTGATAAATGCATATCATAAAAAAATAAATACCCTGTTCTCAAAATTTAAGTATGCCAGCCCATTTGATGAGATAAAACAGGTTGCCCAAAACGCCTCAAAAATTCTGACAATGACCAATCAATTCGGGGAAGGGTGGCTTATTCCCGGTGAAATCGCAACCTTTGCAGAACAGGATATTAATCATGTTGTAAGCCTGCAGCCCTTTGGCTGTGTTGCAAATCATATTGTTTCAAAAGGAGTGGAAACAAGAATTAAATCTGTTTATCCTGATATGAATATTCATCATCTGGATTTTGATGCCGGCATGAGTGAAGCAAATGTCCGGAACAGGCTGCATTTTATGATTGAGCACCTGTGATACCCTTATGAATAGTTCTTATTCAAAGGAAAATTTTATGGAAGAATCAAACCTCCTCTGGGCTGAAGGTATTTTCAAACTATTGTCTGCCAACGTTGAAACTGTAATTAAAGGGCAGAAAGAGTGTATCCGGTATATCCTTGCCGGATTTGCCAGCGGCGGGCATATCCTTTTGGAAGACAACCCCGGCACAGGAAAAACCACCCTGGCCAAGGCATTGGCAAAAAGTATTGATGCGGATTTTAAACGAATCCAGTTTACGCCGGATCTGCTGCCGTCGGATATTTTAGGGGTCTCTGTTTTTGATCCCTCCCAAAGGGTCTTTAAACTTCACAAAGGACCTGTGTTCACCAATATTCTCCTGGCCGATGAGATTAACCGGGCATCGCCGAGAACCCAGTCCGCCCTGTTGGAATCCATGGCTGAAGGACAGGTGAGTATTGATGGAAATCTTCTAACCTTAGAGGATCTGTTTTTTGTCATTGCCACACAAAACCCCATTGAATCCAGGGGAACATATCCGCTTCCCGAAGCCCAGATGGACCGGTTTGCCATGCAGCTTGCCCTGGGTTATGTCACAAGGGAAGATGAAATGGCCGTGTTATCCGATCAAAGGAAAAAACATCCGATTCATACCATTAAGCCCTGTATCAGCCTGGAAAAGGTTTCAAAGCTTAAGGATATGGTCGACCAGGTGTTTATTTCCCGGGAATTACAGAAATATATTGTTGATCTTGTCAATGCAACCCGTGAAAAACCAGGGATTATTCTCGGCGCAAGCCCGAGGGCGTCCATTGCTTTGATGAAGACAGCCGCAGCCCTGGCTCTCTTTGA
>DAOWDR010000460.1 GCA_030638935.1 Desulfobacteraceae bacterium
AATTTGTTCAGCGCCATTTCAAAACAAAAGGATCCAATCAACATCCATTTTCAGATCAACCGGGACCAATTTCCTGATTCCGTCATTATCAAGGCCTTGCTACAACTATTCCCCCGGGTCAATATCAAGGGTTCTAAAATTTTATTAATACTTAGGAAAATGCTGACCAGGACCATCCCCAAAGACAACCAGCTGAAAATAGAAAAACAATTGCTGAAAATTTCCGAAACAGAAAACCCAGATCTGTCCAGACTTAGTCTGACACTGGAAATCGTGCTTACCAGCAAACTTCTCCATATGACGATCAAAGGAACCCCGGAGATACCATGCCAGGACGGAGCAATTGCCAAGGCCTTTTTTGACCACAAAGACTGCCCTGGAATGGTTTTAAAAGACGGAGTAATTGATTATAGAGAAATCAACAAATACCCCATTGTCAAGGCAGGGGACAACCTGTTTTTCATCCTCCCGGAATCCCAGGGAAAACCCGGTATGGGCTATGACGGCCAGGTCATTCATGTTCCCAATGCCCTTCCCCTTGAGTTCAACCTGAACGGCGGGGTCCAGAGAATTAACAGCCGGGACAAGGACGGAAAAAATATGGGGTATTTCCTTAAAGCCGATAAAACAGGAGTGGTATTGCTGACCCGAACCGACAACATAATAACGGGCATTGAAATCAGCGATGAACTGGATGTCAAACGCCTGGACTACTCAACCGGAAATATCGGGACCAATTTTATCTGCCCCATCAGTATGAAAATTGACACCATCTGCAGTGGATTCAAAATCAGAGCCAAGGGAATGGTGGAAGCAAATGTTCTGGAAGGCGGTGAGATTGAAACAGAAAGGCAGGCGCAACTCTATACCATAATGCCGGGCAGCAAGGTGATAGCCCAAAAAGATATTATTGTTAATTTCTCCAGAAATTCAACCCTTACCTCGGAGACAGGTTGCATTACTATTTTGGATGAATTGGTTGACTCCACCCTTTTTTCATCAAGCGTTTTCTTTGAAAAAAATAAAGGGATAATGACCGGCAACACCCTGGATGCAGAAACTCTCTCCCTGAAAAATATCTATTTTTGCGGGGAGAACACCATCTATCTCGGCCGCAGACTATTTGCCAAAAGACAGATGCTATTTGAATTACGGGACAACCTGGAAGATAAAGTTTTCTCTCTGGATGAAGAAGAAAAAGAGTCGATGGAAAAATTTCACCATGAACTCAAGCGACTCACAAAGGCAATAAAAAAGAACCCCCTGCTTTTGGACAACTTAAAAAGACTCATCCTTGCAACCCGGACAATGGATTATGAAACAATTGATATTGAATTGGAAACCATTGGTAAACTGATGAATACAAAAGAAGTCTCCATGATCAAAAAACGGTTGGAAATCCTCAAACTTATCCCCGGAAAAAACAAAGATTTTGAGGCAAAAAAAGATAACCTTGTTGAAGAGATCAGAAAAATAAACAAAGAAATGTCGCTAATGTCCCTGACGGTTGAAGGCCTTCTCAGGCGTGCGGCCACCGTTAAAATTTTTACCGGGGCCGTTGAAAAGGAGGTACCTCGAAAACCTGAGATATTTATTGAATCAGAAAGAAATGAGGATACATTCATAAAAATACACTGCACCTACAATGCCCGTGAAGGCTTCAAGATTATCAAAAATTAGAAGGCGTCCCGGTCTCGTTATCCGCCATTCAATTCAGTCAACAGGATCTTTGCCAGTTTTTTGGTTATCCCCGGCAGGAAGGACAATTCGCCCAAAGAGGCCTTCTTCATGTTTTCAATCCCTTTAAACCGTACAAGCAGCATTTTTTTCTTTTTCGGGCCAATGCCTGGAATGGAATCAAGAATGGAAAGACCGCCTCTTTTTTCCCGTCGTTTCCTCTGGAAGGTGATGGCAAATCTATGGGCTTCATCCCTTACCCGTTGCAGCAGGTACAGGGCTTTTTGGGCCTGGCCGATATTCAGGGGATTTGACCGTCCCGGCACATAAATTTTATCAAACACCTCACCCTTTGCCTTGTCTTTCTTGGCAAGGCCGGCCAGGGCAAAGTGGTCTATCCCCAGATCCTTTAACACGGCCATGGCCATACCCAACTGACCCTTTCCCCCATCCACCACCAAGAGGTCGGGCCAGGCCATCTCTTCCTGTGTTTTTGAAAACCGCCGCTCAAGAACCTGGTACATATAGGCATAATCATCCTGGAATTCTATATCCTTGATTATATACTTTCTATAGGCAGACTTATCCGGTCTTCCGTTTGTGAATACCACCATGGAAGAAACCGGATCCTGGCCTGACATATTGGAGTTGTCAAAACACTCAATGCGCTGGGGAAGCCTCTCCATACCCATGAGGGATTTCAACAGGACCATGGATGCCCGCTCCTCCTCCTCTTTTAGCAGAATTTTTTCAAGCTCCCGGGATGCATTCACAACGGCCATGTCCACAAGCCGTTTTTTCTCCCCCCTCTTTGGGCAATGGACCACTACTTTTTTACCCTGGCTTTGGGTGAGCCGTTCCTCAATCTCCCCCAAATTTTCAATTCTCTGGTTCAGCAAAACAAAGGATGGTAAAAAACGGGTCTTTCCATAATATTGATCCACAAAGGCGGAAATAACTTCATCCGGAGCCTTAAACCCGAGATCCAGGGGATAATGGACTGTATCGATCAAAAGACCGGAGCGAACCATCATAACCGTGACCACGGCCTTTCCCTTGTTCCATACAAGCCCCATGACATCCCGGTCTTTCATGTCCGGGCAGACCACCACCTGTTTTTCCATTATATTTTCAATGGCAAAGACAGCATCCCTTACCTGGGCAGCCTTTTCAAATTCCTGTAACCGGGCATGGGTTTTCATTTCATTCTCTAACCTGTTCACCACCTGCCTGGATCTTCCCTTTAAAAACAGGATAGCATCCTTTACCTGTTTTTTATAATCTGATTCCAAAACCTCATTGCAGCAGACTCCCAGGCAGGCCTTTATCTGATAATTGAGACAGGGTCTGGACCTGTTTTTAAACTGGGTGTTTTTACATTTTCTAAGTTTAAAAATCTTTTGAATCTGTTTTAAAGTCCTGTTTACACTCAGGGAAGAAGAATAGGGTCCGAAATACAGGGCATGGTCGTTCTTTATTTTCCTCACCCGCTGGATGGCCGGATAGGTTTCATTCATATCAATTCGCAGCAGAGGATAATTTTTCCCGTCCTTTAATAGAACATTGTATTTTGGATTGTGCTCCTTGATGAGATTGGATTCAAGGATAAAGGCTTCATGGTCCGATGCGGTGATGACCAGGTCAAAATTCTTGATCATCCCGAGGAGGGCTGCGGTTTTTGTATCTGGATGCTGCTTTGAAATAAAATAGGAGGCCAGCCTTTTTTTAAGATCCTTGGCCTTTCCCACATAGATGATTTTCCCCTTGGCATCTTTCATCAGATAGACCCCGGGGCTATGGGGGGACTGGCAATATTTTTCCTGGATAATCTGGTTCATTTTTATTCAATTATTCGGAGCTTAATTATTCTATATTTAATTACTCTTTATCTTATTCAATTCCATGATTTTATCCCGGTATTGGGCGGCATTTTCAAACTCCAGGTTTTCAGCGGCCACCTTCATTTTATATTCCAGGTCTTTTATGATATCGTCAAGATCCAGCTCTTCTTCCCCATAGGCTCTGATCTCTTCGTTGACGGCATCTGCTGCCTGCTGTCCCCGGCCGTCTCCCTTGCCATAATCAAGGACGCTGATCTTTTTTTGGATGGTAGCCGGCACGATATTGTGCCTGGTATTATGTTCCCTTTGAATCTCCCGGCGACGGTCGGTTTCATACAGGGCTTTTTTCATGGATTTGGTTTCTTTTTCAGCATACATGATCACCCGGCCAAACACATTCCTTGCTGCCCGGCCAAATATCTGGATAAAGGAACGATAGGATCGCAAGAACCCTTCCTTATCGGCATCCAGAATGGCCACCAGGGAAACTTCGGGAATATCCAATCCTTCCCTGAGCAGATTGATGCCGATGAGCACATCAAAAAGCCCCCTCCGAAGATCCTGGATAATATCAATTCTTTCCATGGTCCCGATGTCGGAATGCAAATATTTGACCTTGATACCAAGATCTTCATAATAATCTGTAAGATCTTCTGCCATACGCTTGGTCAGGGTGGTGACCAGCACCCGCTCATGGGCTTCCACTCTTTTGATGATCTCTTCATATAAATCATCCACCTGGGTTTTGGCACTCCTGATCTCTATTTCCGGATCAAGAAGGCCTGTGGGTCGTACAATCTGCTCTGCCACCCTCTGCCCTGCCCGTTCCATCTCATAATCCGCCGGTGTTGCAGAGACATAAATAACCTGGGGAACCAGGGCCTTGAATTCTTCAAACTGAAGGGGCCGGTTATCTTTGGCCGAGGGGAGTCTGAACCCATGTTCCACAAGGGTGGTTTTTCTGGACCGGTCAGCCTTGTACATGGCCCCCAACTGGGATACGGAAATATGGCTTTCATCAAAGAACAGCAGAAAACCATCATCAATATAATCCAGCAAGGTGGGGGGCGGTTCCCCGGGGGCACGTCCGGTGAGGTGGCGGGAATAATTTTCAATCCCGTTGCAATACCCTATCTCATTGAGCATTTCAATATCATACTGGGTTCTCTCTTCCAGGCGCTGGGCCTCCACCAGGCGATTTTCCGATCTTAAAAATTCTAGCCGCTGTTTCAGCTCAACAATTATGCTTTCAACCGCTTTTTTCCGGGTCTGCTTTTTGGTCACATAATGGGAAGCCGGATAGATCACCATCTGGTCATATGATTTGAGAACATCTCCTTTCAGGGGATCGATCTCTGAAATTTGTTCAATCATATCTCCAAAAAAATCGATACGCACAGCCTTGTCCTCTTCATAGGCCGGGAAAATCTCCACGCGATCCCCCCTAACCCTGAAGACCCCCCTGTGGAAATCCGTATCATTCCTGGTATACTGGATCTCCACAAACCGGGCAATGACATTTCCCCTTGAAATCTCCATATCCCGGGTCAGGGTGACCCGCAGGTCCAGGTAGTCTTCTGGAGCCCCCAAACCATAGATACAGGAGACAGATGCCACCACGATCACATCTTTTCTGGCAAGGACCGACCGGGTGGCTGAATGACGCATCTTGTCAATGACCTCGTTAATGGATGAGTCCTTCTGGATATAGGTATCACTGGAGGGGATATAGGCTTCCGGCTGGTAATAGTCATAATAACTGACAAAATACTCCACGCAATTGTCTGGAAACAAAATTTTAAACTCATTGTAAAGCTGGGCAGC
>DAOWDR010000680.1 GCA_030638935.1 Desulfobacteraceae bacterium
AATTGCTGCTATTTTTTAACCCCTCAATTGTTCAGTTTTAACAAAAACGGCATGCCAAAACTGTCGAGCAATAGCTGTTTACTAACGGGTAATCAGTAGAGTTCCGATAATCTGTTTTCCGCCTGCTTGGCAAGGGTGGATCTTTCCGGCACCAGCGTTAACACCAATTGCCATGATTTTATGGCTTGCTGTATTAGTCCCTTTCCTTCGTAAGCCTCTGCCAGATCTGCATGGAAAATTGCCATATCTGGGGTCCTGCTGAGACATTTGTGCAGGAAATCCATTGCCTTATCCATTTGTCCGGTTTTAAGATAAACCTGGGCCAATCCGTGGGAGGCGGCAGTAAACCGGGGTAACTCATCAAGGGCTTTTGAAAAATAAGTTTCTGCTAAATGAAATTCTTTTTTTCCTAAATAGGCCCACCCAATATTTGAAAGTGGGAACTGGGGGGTTGGATACAAAAGGTTGTCCAAAACTATATTAAAATTTACTATGGACATGTCCCATTTTTTCTGGCGAAGATAGGCAGCTCCTAAATTATTAATTGCCTCTATATAGTCGGGTTTGATGGATAGGGCTTTTTTAAAGGCTGTGACTGCCAGATCATCTCTTCTTTTGCCCATATAGGCCAAGCCCAGACTGTTCTGTAGACGGGGATCATTGGGTATTCGTTTTTCCGCTTCAAGCAGTTTTGTCAGTGCTGCTGTATAATTCCCCTGGGTTTGGAAAATATCTCCTTCTTTTTTCATTGCCTGGGCGATTTTTGCATTGTTTTGCCGGTTGGCAGAACTTGTACAGGATGAGATAATAAAGCTGAAAAGCAGTAATAGTGCCATTTTTTTTATGGGCATGAATCTCCTTTGAAACGTTGCTTATTGGTTTAGAATCAGGAATTGAATATTTTCCGTTTCCAGAAATGAAATGGCAGTGGAGTTGGGTTTTTGCCGGGTAAAAAAGAGTTTTTCCTTATCCTTTGCAACATAGATACCCTTGATGCTCTCAACCCTCCCGGAAGTTGTAAAGGAGGGATTTTTCCAGGTGGAATACCCAAGGCGGGTAAAAAGGGTAAGGATCAATTCCGACATTGTCAATCCAGGCGAAATAGTGAGGATGTGATTCCCTTTTTCTTCAAGGGTTTCAAGTGCCAGTCCATATACGCTTCCTGCATTGATCAGAAGATCAGGCTCGCCCTGCCGGGTAATGTGTCCAAAGGATGCGCTCATTTCAATGGCTCCAACGGAAAAACTAATATTTTCATCCGGCGTATATGGGTATTGGGTAATGGATAATAGTTTTGAGATAAACTTGGAAGGACCGATAACCCTGTCAGCCATGGAATTTTTATTTTTCCCGAGTTCCTGGGCAATGGAGATTGCCATGTCTATTTCCTGTATTTTTATCTGCTTCCAATATGCTTTGATGTTTTTTACAAGCTCATTTCCCAGAGAACTGCCGTTGTCATCCGATGGAACGATCAATGTCTTTTGACCGTCTTTGCTCTCAATCAAAGGCGTTTGAACTAAATCGAGTACTAAATTTGCCTGTGCCTCTTTTCCTGGGAAATACATTTGCCCCTGGTTGATAAGGGTTCCTTGAATCAATGCTGCATACCTTTTAAGCTGGGCCATTTGCTGGGGGGAAATAACAGGTAGTAGAGAATGAGATGAGGTTTCAACAGGTGTCTGGTCCATGGACCTTAAGCTGGCACTTCCCTGTTTTAAAAAGGATTCGAACCAGGGTTGGGAAAGTATGGACGGATCAGGTATCACCAGCTGGGCCCCTTGGTAAATCATGTCAATATTTTTAATGCTGGGGTTGAGGTGTGAAAAGGCTTTTTGACCCTCCTGGGATAATGAACCGTCTTTTTCTAGAAATTGACTGCTTAAAAGTGTAGATACCGTATCTCCTGCCTGTATGGTTTTTTCCCTGATAAAGGGGCGGATATCGAACCTATCTGGAATGCTTGAAAATTCAACAACAGGAACCTCAACAATACCGGGTTTTTTTTGTTCATAGGCTTGTTTATCAATTTTTTTTAAAGGGATCAGAATATTGATGCCCGGTGCAATGGAATCAATATTATTGATGCGGGGATTAATTTTTTTGAAAATATTTAAAAATCTTGGGAAATCAGCCTCGGAAATTTCTCCTTTTTTCCTGAATATTTTATAGAGCCAGTCATCCTTTTTAACCTGGTAGGGTTCACATAAAATATCTTCATTCTCATAGGTAAAAACGGAATATTGTTTGTAAGATGTCTTGATCCCGGAGGCATGAACATAGGCAACCAGGAATAGAACTACAAGCATCAATGCTGGAGCGGCTGTTTTAAACAATAAAAAATCCTTTTTCATATGGTTACAGGTTCAATTTTTTTGCAATTTTTCCGGAAATTTCCTTAACAAATTCTTCAAACTCCTGTTTTCCGAGTCTTTTTTCCTGGGAGGGTGTAAGGTCAGGGTTGTCCGGTGAGATTAATTCGGGCAGATTGATATATCCGGGATCTGACTGAATTGCATAGGCATTGGGAATTTGTTTTTTAAAATATAGGTCCTGAAACTCGGAAAACTTGATGGCATGGGCCGTGGCATCCAGTATGGCGGTTTCATTTTTTGTTATAATTCCCTGGGTTGAGGCCTTGACAAGCCCGGCCAGGCATTCGCCTCCCTGGGTGCAGGTGATATGGCCATTTTGGTTGGCGGTCAACTGCCAGTCCATGATGGACTGTTCTTTTACCTGGACAAAAAAGACATTCTGTTGGCAGCTTATTTTATTGTATAGTTTTGTAATTTCAATGACCCGGGGCATGGATACCGGGTTACCGATCATGGCTGCCTGGGCGACACTGGGTCTGGTATTAACAGGTTTGAAGCAGCGTTTCTTTTCATCGGGTTCCAGATAATACTGAAAGACCGGGTCTGCATGTTCGGACTGAACACCGATAATTTTCGGAAGATCTTTGATAATACCGGCTTTATGAAATTTTAAAAATCCGTTCATAATAGCAGAAATGTTGCCGGCATTTCCAATGGGAACCACCACTGCCTTATTGGCCATATCCCAGTCAAAATCCTGGGCAATCTCATAGGAATAGGATTCCTGGCCCAGAATACGCCAGGCATTTTTCGAGTTTAAAAGGACCACCGGGTAAAGATTTGAAAGATGCTCCACAATTTTCATGCAATCATCAAAAACCCCTGGGATTTCAAACACCTTGGCCCCGCTGCCCAGGGGCTGGGAAAGCTGTTGGGAGGTGACCTTTTTATGGGGCAATAGTACAGCTGACTTGATTAAGGGTCTCAGATAGGATGCATATAAGGCAGCTGCCGCCGATGTATCCCCTGTGGAAGCACAGATGGCAATAACATCGGATACAAGATTCTGATCAATGAGATACTTGATACTGGAAAGGGCACTTGCCATTCCTCGGTCCTTGAAAGAGGCGCTGGGATTCTGACCGTCATTCTTATAAAAGAAATTGAGCCCTGTTTTTTCCTTAAGGTTAGGGCTGGCCTCAACAATGGGTGTATGGCCTTCCCCCAGGTAAAGAATGGAATCCAGGGGGATACAGGAACCAATGAACTCATGGTACCGGTATATTCCTTTTAATGCCGGAATTTTTAACATTTTACGGAAATCAAATATCTTCTGCCAGGTGGTACCGGAATGTTTGGTAAGAGCCTCTTTATTTTTATCATGGATCAGCAAAACCTGGTTACAGTCCGGACAAACGTATAGGAGCTTTTCAATGGGAAATTCCGAAGAGCAGCCAAGGCACCTGTAAAAAAGCTTGCCTTCGGGTTTAGGAATGATATGGGGCCGGATCTCCTCCGGGAATATATCAAGATTCATTTTCAATTACCTTCTGGCCTCCCATATAGGGTACAAGTGCCTCGGGAATAATGACTGATCCGTCAGCCTGTTGATAATTTTCTAAAATTGCGGCAAATGTTCTTCCCACGGCAAGGCCGGACCCATTTAAGGTGTGGCAGAATTCTGGTTTTTTCTGGCCGGGACGTTTAAAGCGGATATTGGCGCGTCTTGCCTGGAAATCCAGACAATTGCTGCAGGAGGATATTTCCCTGTATTTGTCCTGGCCCGGCATCCAAACTTCAAGGTCATAGGTTTTTGTAGCGGAAAAACCCAGATCTCCCGTGCACAATGTGACCACCTGGTAGGGAAGTTCAAGTCTCGCCAGGATAGCCTCTGCATTTGCCAAGAGGGATTCCAGTTCATCAAAAGATGTCTCTGGAGTAGTAAGTTTTACCATTTCAACCTTGTTGAATTGGTGTTGACGGATCAACCCCTTGGTATCCCGTCCATAGGAGCCTGCTTCTGATCTGAAACAGGGTGTATAGGCGGTAAATTTAAGGGGCAAAAGGGTTTCATCAAGGATCTCCCTGGCATAGATATTGGTAACGGGAACTTCAGATGTGGGAATCAGGTAATAGTCCAACCCTTCCAGTTTAAACAGGTCTTCTTCAAATTTGGGTAATTGTCCTGTCCCGGTCATGGTGGTTTTATTGACAATAAAGGGAGGCAAGGTCTCCTTATATCCATGCTCAGTCGTGTGAATATCCAACATGAAATTAATCAAAGCCCTTTCAAGTCTGGCTCCGGAACCTAAGTAGAGGGGGAAGCGGGACCCGGTTAATTTAGCAGCCCGGGCCAGATCAAGGATGCCTAAGTCTTCTCCAATATCTCCGTGATCTTTGATTTTGAAGTCAAATTTTCTTGGGGTACCAATGCTTTTTTCCAGGCGGTTTTGGGTATCATCCTTTCCCTTTGGTACATCTTCATGGGGCAGATTGGGCAGGGCAATGAGAAAATCATGAATAACCTTTTCAACGGATGTTAACTCCTTATCAAGGGCCTTAATGGTCTCTGATACGGTTCGCATTTTGTCAATGCTAGGCTGGGCATCCTGCCCTGATTTTTTCATTTGAGCTATGTCATCGGAAACCGTATTCCGTTGGTGTCTTAATTTTTCGATATTTAGTAAAAGAGCCTTTCTGTTTTCCTCGTTTTCCAGAAAACCTGAAAAATCAATATTGGCCCCTCTTTTATCCATCCCTTTTTTAACAGAGTCCAAGTTGGTTTTTATATATTTTGAATCCAGCATTGTGTTCTAATTGTATCCTTAATTGTCCTGGTTAATATTCGCTAAGTTTAGATTTTAAAAGATTCTCCACAATTTTAATCAGATAACACGGGCCTTGTAAACAGTCAACGATTATTGCAGGTTGACAACTGACCACATCTGTATAATATTTTCTCAAATCTTGTTTTTTGTAATAATAAGGAAAGGCAATCATGGAAGAAATGAAAAATACAAAGAATAGTGTGCTAACCCAGGTGTCTGACAGGCTTGGTGCACTTACTAAGGAAGCGCTTGCTGAGAAATACAATAGTATTGAAAATAAGTTATTTGAGTTTGCAAATTTCATGGAAGCTCAATTGGCTTTTTTATCTACGCCTATCAACTCAGAGATTTCCACCGAGGGGATAATCCCAACCGAGGCGATTATAAAAAAAACCCTTCACATCGAAAAAGGGGTTGTATTGCCCGTATTTACAGATGCAAAAAATAGCATCCAATTGTATAAAATCAGTGATTATGACAAAGATCTTGTGGAAAGCAGTAATGATGTGCTGGAACCAGATCATGAAAAGTGTAAGAAGATATCCCTGGATGATATTGATATTGCGATCATTCCGGGGTTGGCATTTGATGATAAGGGGGGGCGGGTTGGATTTGGAAATAATTTTTATTCCAAACTGATCACGAAGCTTCCTGAAACCTGTAGAAAAGTATCCCTGGCCTATGAGGAGCAGATTGTGGATCAGATACAGATGGAATCACGTAAATTCACAGTGGATATTATCATTACAGATAAGCGGGTTATTTATAAAATTTAGAGTGATTTCACCAAAACCAAGGGGTTTCTTTATTCGTCCAGGTTCAATGCTTTGCCAAACGCTTTTAAATCTTCTGTTTTTCCCATGAGAATCAGGGTGTCTCTTGCTTCTAGAAGAGTTTCAAAATGCGGTGCAAACATCATTTCTCCAGATGTTTTTTTGATGGCGATGATTATCAGATTAAAATCCTGACGAATACGGGAATCCTTTAATGCCAATTGGGTATACTTTGAGGTTCCAGGGATAAAAAGTTCTTCAATCTGGATGGCATCACTTTTTCTTGACAATGCCACATCAAGGAAGGTTCTGACATTGGGGCGAAGCAGTTTCAGTCCCATGGAGATGGCACCGGTGTCATAGGGGGATTCCACTCTGTTGGCTCCGGCCACAAGGAGCTTTTTTCGTACCCCGGGATTGCTTGCCCGGGCCATTATAAAAATATCGGGATTCAATTGCCTGGCAGTCAATACCAAAAACACATTTGCCGTGTCCGTTGCCAGGGCTGCAACCAGGCATTTTGCTTTTTTGATCCCGGCCTTTATCAGCAGCTCTTCATCCAATGCATCGCCGATAAGGTAATGTAGCTTGTCCTTTTCCAGTATATCTGCCTGGGTTTCATCCTGTTCCAGGACAACAATATCAGGTGTGTCTTCTTTAATGAAGTTGCACAGGACCCGGCCGATGCGGCCATAGCCGCAGATAAGATAATGTTTTTCTAATTTCTTGATTTTTTTATCCAAACGTTGTCTCCCTAACAATGTCTTGATTTCGCCTTCTACAACAGACTTCATGATCACACCCACCAGGTAATGATAATACCCTACACCGGTAAATATCATAATCATGGTAAAAATTCTGCCGGCATTGCTGGTTTCATGGACCTCGAGGAACCCGACTGTGCTCAGGGTGATGGAGGTCATGTATGCGGCATCAATAAAACTCCACTGTTCAATTAACATATATCCGGATACACTAATGCCGAATATAAAGACTGCAATAATGATGCTGAGTTCCAATTTTAAAATTTGATTCATAAAAGCTATAATTACTTGTGTTCAGAGTAAAAAGCAAGGTAAGAATCTCCTGGCTTTATGGGAGTAAGAACCTTGACGGACGTATTGGTTGCTGATATGAAGGGGTGCATGAATGATGA
>DAOWDR010000553.1 GCA_030638935.1 Desulfobacteraceae bacterium
CAGGGATATGAGAACCTATGGCCAATGGGAGGCATATTACAAGGATGCCAGGGATCTTGGTGTAGTATTCATCCGGTATGATACAGACAGAAAACCTGGGGTTCAATCCGGGAAAGATTATTTATTGGTTGAGGTGTTGGACCCTGTTATCCAGGATTCAATAAAAATTTCAGCTGATTATCTGGTTCTGGCATCGGGCATCATTGCCCATGACAATAAACATCTGGCAAGCCTGCTCAAATTTACGGTGAATTCTGACGGGTTTTTCAACGGAGCCCATCCCAAGCTTAAACCTGTGGATTTACCGGTTGCAGGTCTTTTTCTTGCCGGACTCTGTAATTACCCCAAGCCCATGGATGAATCCATCGAACAGGCCAGGGCAGTGGCTTTCAGAGTATCCCAACTGCTGCTGCAACAAGAGATAAAGTCTGAAGCCATAAAAGCATTTGTCACGGATAAATGTGATGGATGCGCCCTTTGCATTGATGTGTGTCCCTTTTATGCCATTAGTCTTCAAAAATATCATTCCGGTTTCAGGGTGGTCACAGACCCGGCTCTCTGCCAGGGCTGCGGCATTTGCGCAGCAACCTGCCCAAATGAAGGCATCATGGTTCACGGATTTACAACGGAACAACTGACAGCCCAGGTAAGGGCTGCTGTTAACAGGTCGATTCCCCAAAAAGGATATCAATACAAAAACAGATCAGATCAGGAGTCTGGCCAATGACTTCACACTCTGAACCTATTATTATAGGGTTTTTATGCAATTGGTGTTCCTATACCGGAGCTGACCTGGCCGGTGCTGCAAGGCTGCAATATCCTCCCAACCTGCGTCCCATACGGGTGATGTGTACGGGCATGGTTCATCCTAACCTTGTGATGGAAGCGTTCTACCAGGGTGCCGACGGGGTGATTATCATGGGCTGCCATCCCGGGGAATGCAAGTATAAGAACGGGAACGAAAAAGCATTGGCAAGGGTTGAAGTGTTGGCCCTTGAACTTGCAGGGGTTGGCATCAATCCCAAACGATTGGCCCTTGAATGGATTTCTTCGGCAGAAGCCTCGGTTTTTGCCCGGGTAATCACCCATTTTACCCATCAAATACAAAAGCTGGGTCCCCATGACCTTCGAAAATATGGTGTGATAAATGAACAAAGAAAACATGATTAAGGAGAGGGTCCTGTCCATGCTGCCCCAGGGGGGTAATATGGATTCGTGTTTAGGCTGCGGGGCCTGTGCCTCGGGATGTCCGGCCAGCAGTTTTGAAGGCATGGACCCCAGAAAACTGGTCAGGATGGTGTCCCTGGGGCAAGATGAAAAGATCATGTCAAACAACTGGGTATGGATGTGCACCTTGTGTCAGCGTTGTGTCCCTGTTTGTCCCATGAAGATTGATATCCCGGGTTTGGTTTATGTCATACGCAACATCTGGCCTAAAAATAAAAGGCCAAAGGGTATTCAGGATGTTTGCAGAACAGCCCTCAAAAACAATACCTGTTCTTCTCTGGGACTCAATGCCGAAGATTGGCAGTTAATTGTCGAAGATCTTGTGGATGATGTCCGGGAATCCCAACAGGGGTTTGAAAATTTAAAGGTGCCCATGGACAAAAAAGGGGCAAAATTGTTTTTAAACCAGCATTCTGTTATGCCGGTGTCAGAGCCCGAAGAAATGGCAGCCTTGTGGAAAATCATGCACCTTGCCGGAGTGGACTGGACATATGGGTCCAAGGGATGGGCAGCGGAAAATTTTTGTTATTTTCTGGGTGATTTATCTGCCTGGAAAAAACTGGTCCGAACCCAGACAAAAGCAATTGACAAGCTGGGCTGCAAAGTTCTTGTTAATACGGAATTCGGCCATAATTTATTTGCTGTTAGCCAGGGACTTGACCTCTTTAAGATTTCCCATGGATTTGAGGTCAAAAGCATAATTGAATATTATGCCCAGTGGATCCGGGAAGGCAGGCTAAAGGTGAATTCTGACTGGAATCTGGATTTAAAGATTAAGTTTACTGTCCATGATCCTTGCCAGCTGGTCCGGAAAACCCATGGTAATTTTATTGCCCAGGAACTAAGGTTTGTGATCAGGGAGGCGGTGGGAGAGGAAAACTTTGTTGATATGTACCCCAATGGCTCTAATAATTATTGCTGCGGCGGAGGCGGCGGTGCCATATATACTGATTTTACAAGGGAAAGAATGGATTATGGGAAAATTAAATTGGATCAGATCCTTGAGACCCAAGCTTCCTA
>DAOWDR010000484.1 GCA_030638935.1 Desulfobacteraceae bacterium
AAACTTATAAAAATTTCAATGCAATTTGTGCTATGTTTAAGGAATAAAAAACCCAGGCCTTGGCAAACAGGTTTCCAGGGTTTATAATCCGGTGGATTTTTACCAACTTTTTTTGATTAACAGGATAAGCTCTTTTTGATTTGAAGACCATTATTTAAAAGGACTCTCTATTAAGAGGATACAATATGACCCATACAGTAAAATTTTTACCCCAGGATAATACCATTGAGGTTGAAGATAACGAAAGTCTGATACGGGCTGCCATGGAAGCCGGTGTGCATATTAATGCTTCCTGCGGCGGGACCGGTGTCTGCGGAAAATGCCGGGTACTCATAGAAGAAGGAGAGGTTGAAGGAGGGGTTTCCGAGCACCTTTCCCCCGAAGACCGGGACCAGGGATATCGTCTGGCCTGTTTGTCCACTGTTACCTCGGATATTGTGGTGAGAATCCCGGTGGAATCTCAGATGGAGACCAGCCGCTTAAACCAGAAGTCAATAAGCCGGCACACGGCCAAGGCCATGTTTACCAATGTGGATGAGCTCAGGGAAAATGGGCTTTTTATACCGCCGGTGGAAAAGATCTACCTTGAACTGGACCCGGCGGTTGAAGGGGATAACCAGGCAGATGTGGCAAGAATTATCAACCACCTGCGTCTGAAGCACGGCGAGCACCGGTTGACCATGGGACTTGGTATGATACGCAAAGTCCCGGATATTATTCGGGAAGGAAACTTCAATATTACAGTCACAATTGTCAGGCCGGTTCGCAAGGACGGGAAAAACAGGATCATCAATATCGAACCCTTTGATACAAGTGATAGAAATTTTGCCATTGCAGTGGACATCGGCACCACCACCGTGTACGGCCAGGCCCTGGACCTGCATACCGGGGAAATCCTGGCCCAGCACGGAGAATTCAACAGCCAGATTTCCTATGGTGAGGATGTGATTTCCAGGATTGTTTTTGCAGAAAAAGGGGACGGACTTAAGATTCTCCACCGGAAAGTTGTGGGGACCATAAACAAAATTATAGGTAAAATAGTCAAGAAGGCCGGCATTGCGGTCCATGAGGTTTCCACCATTACCCTGGCCGGTAATTCCACCATGACCCAACTGCTGTTGAAAATTAAACCCACCTATATCCGGAAGGACCCCTATGTACCGGCATCCATAATGTACCCGCCCTTTCGTTCTGTCAAAATAGGCCTTGAGCTGGCAGATCATGCCATTGCCCTGATTTATCCCGGGGTTTCCTCCTATGTGGGCGGGGATATAATTGCCGGTATCATGGCATCGGGTATGTATTTATCCGAGGAACTGACCCTGTATATGGATATTGGTACCAATGCGGAAATCGCCATAGGTCACAAGGATTGGATGGTCTGTACGGCTGCCTCGGCCGGGCCTGCCTTTGAAGGGGGGGGAGTGAAATTCGGCATGCGGGCAATTAAGGGGGCCATTGAAGATTTTTCCATAAATCCTACAAACTATGAACCCATGATAATTACCGTGGGCAATGCACCTGCCAAGGGAATTTGCGGGTCGGGTTTGATAACCCTTGCAGCCAAACTTCTTGAAACAGGGGTGATTGATCCCCGGGGTAAATTCAACAGGACCCTTTCCACCCCCCGTATCAGAAAAACAGATGATATCTGGGAATATGTTCTGGTGTACAAGGAAAATACACAGATTGACCGGGATATTACCATTACAGAGCCGGATCTGGATAATTTGATCCGGGCAAAGGGTGCCATGTACTCTGCTGCCCTTACCCTTCTGGAGGAGATCGGCCTTGGGGTCAAGGATATCCAGAGAATAATTCTGGCTGGCGGGTTCGGTTCCTTTGTGGACCTTGAATCTGCAATTACCATAGGGCTTTTGCCGGAACTTGATCCTGCCAAGGTGACCTACCTTGGCAATGGCTCATTGTTGGGATGCAGGATCAATTGCCTGACCAATTCCCTTCGCAGGAACGTGGCCGAGGTGGTGAACATGATGACAAACTTTGAACTGGCATCCACTCCCTCATATATGGACCATTATATGGGGGCTTTGTTCATGCCCCACACAGAACTCAATTATTTCCCAAAGGTCAAGGCCCGTTTGGAAGGACTTCGTAAATGATCAGAAAAGGTTCCGGGAATGGGTTTGTCAGGTATATAGAAATTGAAAAACCGGTTCTGGGAAACAATATAGCCGATGCCCAGCGCCTGGAAGAAGCCTTGAAAAAAGAATTGGGAAAGGAGGCGGTCAGTCAAGGGGTAAAAATACCCTGGTATCTGCTAAAAACACTTCCCTCCTTTCTTCGAACCTGGGATTACAAGGTCAGGGCGGTTCTTTTTAAAGATCGCCGGTCCTGGAGGCTGGTGGGCCTGGTTCCCCCAAATTTGATTAAACCCAATAAAATACAATCGGGTCAGATTAAACCGGACCAGATAGAACCGGACCAGATAAAACCCGGCCTGTCCCGGCCCGTGCTGGGCGCAGCCATTGATATCGGCACCACCAGGATTGTGGTACAGCTTTTGGACCTTGAGTCGGGCCAGGTTCTGGGTGAAATCGGATTTGACAACCCCCAGGCTGCCATTGGCCCTGATGTGCTGGCCCGGATTCACCATTCCAATAAGCCCGGGGGGCTTGACCAGCTCCAGAGCCTGGTGATGGATGCCGTGAATGAAAACATGTACCAGCTATGCCGGGAAAACGGGTGTGACACAAAAGATATCTATATTGTGACAGGGGCGGGCAACACTGCCATGACACACCTGTTTTTAGGCATTGAAGCATTTGAGATCATACGGGAGCCCTATATCCCCTGTGTGAATATCCCGGATACCCTTAGGGCCAAAGAGGTGGGCCTGGATATCCATGACAGGGGTTTGCTTTTCCTTTTTCCCAATATCGGGTCCTATTTTGGCGGAGATCTCATTGCAGGGATTTTATTTGCCGATCTGGATCAAAGCCAGGTCCCCTGCCTCATGGTGGATGTGGGCACCAATGCCGAGATTGTGGTGGGCAACAAGGACTGGCTCATTGCCTGTGCAGGAGCTGCAGGTCCGGCTTTGGA
>DAOWDR010000700.1 GCA_030638935.1 Desulfobacteraceae bacterium
AAGCCGCTTTGCGCTGAAATATATTCATAGATATGTTCAAGGTCTTTGATTGCATCCGGCATCAAATAGACTTTATATATTTTCATTAGACTTCTTTCTTTACCCGTTGTTGGTGTAGCTCCTTGATGGTTTTAAAGGCTGTGTTAAGCGGCACGGGTTCACCGCTTTGCTCTGAATGCGACAGACGTTCACGAATTAATGAAATTCTTGCTTTGTACTCTTCTTCTCTTCTCTGCCACATTCTCATGGCTTCCCTTATTAGTTCACTCGTTGAACCATAAGACCCTGAGCTAACCTCTTTTTTGATAGAGGCCAGCATATCGGGCGGTAAAGTAATTGTAATTCTTTCGGCTTTTTCTTGTTGCATATATGACCCTCCGATAAAGTATGATTTAATCATACCTTTTTAAGAAACGAGGGTCAACATGCTCTTTTAAAAAACAAATTAGCTTCTGGAGCAAGGTCTTCTAACTATATTGAGTCCGGGTCAATACCGACCATTCTGCAAACGACCGCATCCAGTGCTAGGGGGTCTGTGGAAAACAGCAGCACATTCATCTGCTTGGGATCACCACCACAGGGCCTGGCCCCGATATCCTGTTTTTCGGAGTGCCTGCTTTCCCCTTTTAATTTGGGACGAGTTTCAATAGGCACATTTTATCTTTCATCACTTCTTTACGGTCGAGTACAAAAGGACGGTATTTTCCTTCCAGCCAAAGCTGCATTTGGTCGTCATAATGAGGGCTCATAAAATTGCCGGAAATCCCGCCCGGAAGAATTCTTTTTGATTTTTGAGGATCAGCAAAATCAATGATATAACGAAAAGAAGCACCGCCCCCTTTTGCTTGAAAGCCTTTGGATATTTTAAAGTAGGTGGGATTGACCGTGAATATACTTCCATCAACAGGAAAAGGCCCAAGGTTGAAGAATTTTCCCAGAAATTTCGATTTTTTCCCGAAAGGATGGTAAATTGTCAAGGTGTGAAGTTTGCCCCACTGCCATTTTTGAATGTCGTCACCCAGATTTTTTTCAAGATAACGGACAGAGTCTTTGAAACTCTTTGCCAGCACATCGTTCATCACTTCTATTTCCGGGGTGTCCGGGTTATCAAACCAAGGGGAATCTCCCTTTTTTATTATCTCCCGCAGGACATTGAACGGGATATTTTTGTCCCCGGTCAGATAATAAACATAGAGGTCTTGTCCGAGTCTGTTCTTAAATGTATTTTCCGGTAGATAGTTCAAAAAAACATTAAAAATTGAGGCCTCAATCTGATTTTTTCGGGAACAAAAATCCCATCGTTGAAGTCTTTCCAAAGCAGACGTTTCTATATTCGACAATTGCCTGTCTTGCAGGGAGGTAACAATGAGAGGAACCCAATCTCTGGCCATGACGATTAAAACATCATCCAGCATTGTTTCAAAGTCTTCCGGCCCGAATTGCTCTTTTGCCCTCAGCAGTTCCTGGATTCTCATGAAACGATCAGGGGTTGCATAATACTTGGTTATGATATGAGGATAGCCCTCGGGCTCAATTTTATTATTGGCATTAACAATAAACCCTTGCTTCGGGTTTATTAGATGGGGTTGCTCATCATTCGGCACATAACCGTCCCATTCGTACTTGCCCTCCCATCCCGGGACTGGCAATTCCCCTGTAAAATTTCGCCGTTTGGGAATCCCCCCCAGAAAATAAAACCCGATGTCCCCCTGCTTATCAGCATAAAGCCAGTTCTGACCGGACTTTGCAAATCCAGCAGCTTCTTCAATGTCCTTGACGGACTTGGCACGATTGACCAACCAATAGCCCCGAAATGCCTTGGGAAAGTCAAGCTGGGCCCAACGCATTGCTACCGCATGCCCGTATGACGTTTTGTGTTTGTTCAAATCATCAATAATGGGCCCGTGACGAGTCACTTTGATTTCATAGTCAACTGTTTCCGCCCCTTTGACCCGAATAGAGGTCTTAACAATCTTCATTTTTTCCCATTTACCTTTAAACAAATAAAGATCTTTATTATCTGGATGGAGTTTTTCCAGAAAAAAATCAGCGTCATCATGGTGGGAATTAGTAACACCCCAGGCAACATGTTCGTTGGCACCGCCGATAATGAAAGGCATACCCGCAACCAATGCCCCGGACACATTCATACCGGGCACAGACAGATGTCCTTCATACCAGATACTGGGTACTGTTAAATTGAGGTGCGGGTCATTAGCAAACAGGGCCTGTCCACTTTTTGATTTTTTCGGGCCAACAACCCAGCTGTTGCTGGCACCGCCGTTATTAAACCCCAGAAATTCACTGGCATAATGAAGGGTTTTTAAATACCCCAGACCAATTTTTGGGACAGGGTTCTCGCCTTCTGGAATAATAGCAGGAAACCCGGAGGGATAGTCAATAAACAAATCTTTGGCCAGGTCCTCTCCGACTTTCTCAATAATAGCAGCATGAAGAAGTTCAGTCTTGAATGCATAATTCGAGGTCCAGGCAACATATAACATTATGGCAATGCTGTCAGTGACCTGCCATGGCCCAGGCTCGTAACCAAGGATCTGAAACTCAATGGGCAGCGGATGGTCATCATTTTCCAAATAATAATTCACGCCAGCAGCAAATGCCTTTAAAGAGCTGAGGCCCTCTGGGGACAGTTTGCCCTGCC
>DAOWDR010000140.1 GCA_030638935.1 Desulfobacteraceae bacterium
AAACAGATTATGTGCGTTTTTCAACAGGGCATGGGGGTAATGGTCTGTAAATTTTTCCTTTATACGCCCGGACAGCGGCAGTTTCTCTTCTGCAACAGGGGCCTTGTCAAGGTAATAAAAGGTCTGGGCATTGCCCGGGTTGAACTCATCCAAAAAATCTTCCCAGTAATCTTCAATTTCCTCCATCCGGTCCAGAATAGCACCCACCGTCTTAAAACTCCTGTGGATTCCGCCAATATGAATTCCTCTGTACCCAAGCCCCTTTAAAATCACCCCTAACTTGGCAGCCCTGTCAATGGCTATTTTCAACCCAGACCGGGGGTGGGCCCACTCTTTGATCACCTGGTCAAAAAGTTTGTCTGGCACATGGGCACCCGGAACCCTTCCCTTGTTCATGGCCCTGGCCGACCTGGGGCTCAACAGATAAACCGACCCCATAACCGGCGGATTCATTTTTTTTTGATGCAGATGGGTGATAAGTTCCCTGAACTTTTCCACATCATATCCCAGCTGGGTAATGACAAAGGAGGCGCCTGCCGCCAGTTTTTTATCCAGTTTGCCGTACTGGGCAAGGGTTTCGGCCCGGGTGGTCTTAAACGGAGAGACTGCACACCCGGTAAAAAAAAGATCCGGGTCCCCCGAGGCCAGCAGCCTTTGATCAAGTGATTTAAGCAGGGTGGTAAGGATAACCGAATCAAAATCAAAGACTGGTTTTCCCTGACCCCCAAACCCTTTTCCGGAATAATCTCCGGTCAGGGCCAGAATATTTTTCATGCCCATGCGAGCCAATTGGAGTGCCCGGCTTTCCATGCCCACCCGGTTCAGATCCCGGCAGGTAAAATGAACAATAACATCAAGCCCGCATTTAAAGATTTCATATCCCAGGACATCCGGGCTCAGTGATGGATTGCCCCCTGGATTGTCTGTTATGGAAACCGCAGAAATCCGTCCGTCACCAAAGGCATCCTTTGCAATCCCTTTTAAGGTGTCAATACTTCTGCCTGCTGATTCCCTCCCAGGCACAAGCTCAAGGGTTACCACAAAGTTTTTGGGATTCGATATTTCATCACTGAAAATCCGAAGCATATTTATCCTTTCATAATTTTCTTGTCAAATGAGTTGCAATTGTAATATCCTGATTTGAAGTCAAAGTCTTTGATCTATATCAAAAATCAACAGGAGATCACAATGAATATCGTTTTATTGCAGGGCAGTGCCAGGAAAAAAGGAAATACTGCAAAAGCCCTTAATTGGGTAGAAGAAGAGCTTATATCCCTTGGCCATGGGGTGGAATCCATCTACCTGAATTCCAAAAATCTCAAGGGGTGCATGGGGTGTGCAAAATGCAAAGAACGCCCGGATGAAGTGGGGTGTGTACAAAAGGATGATATTCCGGATATCCTGGGAAAAATAGTCAATGCCCAGGCAGTTGTATTTGCCTCTCCCCTATATTTCTGGGGGGTTACTGCCCAGCTCAAGACGGTTATTGACAGAACCTACAGCCTTTACACCAATTATCACCAACCAGGCCATGCTTCCCTTGTTGAGGGACAGCGCCAGGCTCTCCTGGTCACCGGTGGTGGCCCCTGGGAAAACAATGCAGAAGCAGCATTTACGGCATTCGGCCGTATCCAGAAACCCCACAAGGCAATCAATGCCGGCCAATTGTTCATCGGCAATTGTACCACCCCCGGAGACATGGGTGAGAAAGTCCAGCACCAGGCCCTTGAATTTGCCCGGAAAATTGTGGCCTGATCCGACAAAAAGGAGTTTTAAAATGAAAGTTTTAAAATCAAGTCTTTTGATGCTGGTATTTTTACTGGCAGCCGGTTCATCCTCACTGGTATTTGCCGACAGTTATTCAAAAACAATTTCCGTCTTCAAGCAGTCCGAAGCTGTCCAGCCCTTTTTCAAAAATTGCTATGGATATGCGGTATTTTCCACAGTGGGAAAAGGCGCCTTTGTTATAGGGGGTGCCTTTGGAAAAGGCCAGGTATATAAGCAGGGGAAACTTACCGGAACGGTATCCTTGGCAAAGCTGAGTATAGGGTTTCAAATGGGGGGACAGGCCTTTTCCGAAATTATTTTTCTCCAGGACAAGCGATCCTACAACGAATTCACTGGTGGGAATTTTGAATTTGACGCCTCAATCTCTGCTGTAGCCATAACAGCCGGTGTCCAGGCCAAGGCCGGAACCGAAGGTGGCACCGCCAGTGCCAGCGCAGGCCCTGCAACGGGAGTCCAGGCTGAAACCCATTATACAAAGGGCATGGCTGTCTTTATCCATACCAAAGGCGGATTAATGTATGAGGCTGCCATTGGCGGCCAAAAATTTTCTTTCACCCTCCTATAATTTGCAAAAGCAGGTTATTAGCCCGGCCCGTTCAGGGCCGGGCTAATAACTATTTTTTTAGTACCTCCAGGATCAGGGCTGGTTCCAGGCGGTTGGTATGATTGATATCAACAAAATCATACATAATGGTTCCGTCCCGGGCAATCACATAAGTGGCGGGTATGGGTAATTCAAAACTGTCATCCCCGTTGGCTGCCGGCAGATCAATGCCGAATCCTGCATACACGGGTCGTAATTCCTCAGCCAGGGTAAAGACAAGGCCAAAATCCCTTGCTGTTGTATTCCCGGCATCATAGAGAACTTCAAATTCTAAATTTGCATTGGCAATGAGGTCTAATGTCTGGTCCGGCAATTGGGGAGAAATGGCAACCAAATTGGCTCCCAGTTCATTTATTTTTGACAATTCGAGCTGCAAAGCCTGCAGCTCCACATTGCAATAGGGTCACCAGCCTCCCCGA
>DAOWDR010000590.1 GCA_030638935.1 Desulfobacteraceae bacterium
ATATCGATGAGATCAATAACCCCCTTAAACTGATCCTCCGCCCCCATGGGCACCTGGATCATCACCGGGTTGGCCCCCAGCTTTTCAACCATGGAATCCACGGCTGCAAAAAAATCAGCCCCGGTCCTGTCCATTTTATTGATAAAAGCCATTCTGGGTACGGAATAACGATCTGCCTGTCTCCATACTGTTTCTGACTGGGGTTCAACCCCGCCGACTGCACAAAAGACCCCGATGGCGCCGTCCAGAATCCGCAGAGCCCGTTCCACTTCCACGGTAAAATCCACGTGTCCCGGTGTATCAATAATCTGGATCACCGACTGATTCCATTCACAGGTGGTAACCGCAGAGGTGATGGTAATCCCCCGGTCCTGTTCATCCTGCATCCAGTCCATAATTGCCTCACCATCATGAACTTCACCGATTTTGTAGGATTTACCCGTATAGTACAGGATTCTTTCCGTTACAGTGGTTTTGCCCGCATCAATATGGGCCATGATTCCAATGTTTCTGATCTTTGAGATATTTTTTTGTTTGCTCATTTTACAATCAACATATTTGTTTTATAAAAATATTTAAGACTGACATGGCCCCCAAGGGTGGCCACATCAGATCCATTCACTAGTATTTTCACCTGCTTCACCCCGGGGATGTTCAATGTCAGGGAGTTCACCAGGGAATAAATTGCCAAAAGTTCCGACACGGTGTCCATATTCTTCAAATAACCGTCCCTGATTCCCAGATCCACCCAGGCCTTTCCATCCTCTGAAACAAACAAAGCCCTCACCTGTGTATCCTTTGGAAAAGTTGACGCCAGAACCGAATTAGGAGGGCCTTCCATCAATGCCTCAAGAATGTCACGACCAAGTTCATGTGAATTCAAATTTGATGCAAACCGTTTGGGCAGGGCTTTTAATACCCCTTTTCCGGTATCTGCAAAATATAAAAACCCATCAAAAAGCCCGGCTCTCACAACCTCATTAACAGGACTGCCCAGGCTGGTATTCTCTTGATTTGCCCCTATCCCTGGACCAATCAAGCAGGCCAACAGGATAAAAAATATAATATTATTTCTTTTAAATTTCATGGGGGACAATGTCCATAAATCCTTTAATTTAAAATGGTATTTGATACAGTATTGCCTATGGTGTGTCAAGAAAATATACCTTGCAAAACAGGAGCAGTTTTTATAAAATCAAGGGCCTAAACTTAAAATGCTTACCGATTATCTGTAATTAGACCTAAGCATTTTTTTCAAGATGAACCTTTTTCAATCAGGAGCAAGCAGCCAAATTATGATTCCCGGGTTTGAAGCTCTTGTGGAGCAGAGAATAAAAAAAGCCCAGAAGGATGGGGAGTTTGACAATCTGGAAGGCCGGGGCCAACCGCTTAAATTTGAAGACCGGCATGTGCCGGAAGAACTGCGGCTTGCCCATAAAATTCTTAAAAATGCCGGTTTTCTGCCCCCGGAAGTCGAACTGAAAAAAAAAATAAACCGGGCAGAACAATTACTTGAAAACACGGGATATGAATCCCCGGAAAGATCAATCATTCAAAAAAGGCTCAACTATCTTTTAACAAAACTTGGTACCATCAGGGGAGGGTCAACTTCTTTTCCTGTGCTGACTGATCAATACAGAAAAAATTTAATAAAGAAATTATCATGAATATTCGAAAAGCAGACAAAGAAGGACTCTTTAAAAGTATTTTCACAGCTTATTTTATTTTGCTGTTGCACGTGTTTCTATTGGCAGGCGTGGGCCTGTCAGTGGTCCTTTTCAAGGGCGTATACCATTATCTTCCATATATAATGGCCGGTCTTGCCATCCTGGTTCTATCCATTGCCTGGATTGTATACCGGAGGATGAGGGATAACTCCACCCAGATAAAGGACCTTCTTTCCACGCCACAATTTCAGGACAGAACAGTTGAAGTCAAACTGCTGGGGGGCCTGGCCTCTTTTAAAATCAAGGCAAATGAAAATAATAATCTGCTCCTTGACCACTCTTCCGGAACCCCCTATCAACTAATTGAAAATTCAGTGAATAATTCAGTGGAAAAGGCAGAACACAAAATGCTGGAACTAAATACCCTTTATGAAAAAGAATTGATCACAAAAAAAGAATTTCAAAACGCCCGGCAAAATATTATCCAGGGATAAGGAGAGTAAGATGGAAAAAATCAGACTGGCCCTTTTATCCGGCGGGATTTCTTCGGAAAGAGAGGTGTCCTTGAACAGCGGCACCCAGGTATTTGAAGCCCTTGACAAGGACAAATACGAAATCACCCGTTATGATCCTAAAATTGATTTACCAAAACTTGTCATGGATGCATCCAATATCGATGCGGCCCTGATCATCCTACACGGCCCCTTTGGAGAGGACGGCACGGTCCAGGGGCTTTTGGATCTTCTGGACATCCCCTACCAGGGCGCAGGGGTCCTAGGCTCTGCCGTTGCCATGAACAAACTTGTGGCCAAACGACTCTATGACGGCGCAAAGGTACCCACGCCCACCTACCTTTCCTTTTCCATGAATGATAGAATCAATATCCCCGAGGTGGTCGGCAGCCTTGGCCTTCCCCTGGTGGTCAAACCGGCCTGCGCCGGCTCCAGCGTGGGCATGACCATTGTAAAGCTCCAGGAAGATCTTGAATCAGCCATCACCCTCGGGTTTGAGCATGATGATACCCTGATTCTCGAATCCTATATAAAGGGGGTGGAACTGACCTGCGGTGTATTGGGCAATGAAACTTTGGAAGCCCTGCCCGTGATTGAAATCATACCCGGGGATTCCCATGAATACTTTGACTATGAGGCCAAATATGTGGCAGGAGAAACAGAAGAAATCTGCCCGGCTCGTATTGATGAACCAACCCGTTTAAAGGTTCAGGGATTGGCTATCCTGGCCCACCAATCCCTGTTTTTAAAAGGATATTCCCGGACCGATATGATCCTGAAAGATGGAGAGCTGTCAGTACTTGAAACCAATACCATCCCCGGAATGACAGCCACAAGCCTCTTTCCCCAGTCGGCACAGGAGGGAGGGTATTCCTTTTCAGCCTTGCTGGACAAATTGATCCAATGGGCCATTGAAGAAAATAAACGAACAAATTTAAGGAGAGCAAGATGAAAATCCTCGTCATAGGCAGTGGTGGTCGCGAACACACATTGGTATGGAAAATATCCCAAAGCCCCATGGTTGAA
>DAOWDR010000745.1 GCA_030638935.1 Desulfobacteraceae bacterium
AACAAAAACCCCCAGGGGTTTGACCTGGTTATTACGGACATGACCATGCCGGGCATGACAGGCAATGAGCTGGCTGCAAAAATTTTCGAAACAAGACCGAAAATACCAATCATTCTTTGCTCCGGGTACAGCCGGAAAGATGCCATGGACAAGGCCGAAAAGTTGGGAATCAAAGGATTTCTGCAAAAGCCGGTTAATCTGGAAGACCTGGCTATGATGATCCGGAAGATACTTGATAAGGATGAGACCCCATGATAATTTTCCTGCAAAGTTTGAACTGGGCCCGGGCGATAGCTGATGGTATTTTGCAAATTTTTATGTTAATAAAAGGTTTATGATATAATTCTAATATTTATTTCAATCAAACGGACCCTTTACACATGAAAACCATGACGGCATTGGTAAAATCAAAACCAAAACCGGGGCTATGGCTGGAAGAGGTACCTATCCCTGAGATCAAACACAATGAAGTTTTGATCAAAATAATTAAAACCGCCATCTGCGGTACGGATATTCATATCTACAACTGGGATAAATGGTCCCAGAAAACCATTCCCGTGCCCATGCATGTTGGACATGAATTTGTCGGCCGGATTGAGAAAATCGGTTCCCATGTGCTTGATTTCAAAAAAGGGGATCTGGTCTCGGGGGAAGGTCATCTGGTCTGCGGTCACTGCAGGAACTGCCTTGCCGGCCGCCGGCATTTATGCAATGACACCAAAGGGGGCGGGGTGAACCGTGCCGGAGCCTTTGCCCAATATCTTGCCATTCCCGTGACCAATGTCTGGTATTGCGATGAAAAAATCCCTTTGGATGTCCTGGCCTGTTTTGACCCCCTGGGGAATGCCACCCACACAGCTCTTTCCTTTGACCTCCTGGGAGAAGATGTTCTGATTACAGGTGCCGGTCCCATAGGCTGTATGGCTGCTGCCATTGCCAGGCATTCAGGTGCCCGCCACGTGGTGGTAACAGATATCAATCCCTACCGCCTGGGATTGGCCAAAAAAGCAGGTGCCTCCCTGACCATTGATGTAAGCCGCCAAAAAATTGAAGATGCCCAGAAAACACTTGATATGAAAGAAGGGTTTGACGTGGCCCTGGAAATGTCCGGCAATCCTACCGCACTGAAATCCATTTTAGATAATATGTGCCACGGCGGTAAAATTGCCATGTTAGGTATCATGCCGGACGACACGGCAATCGACTGGAACAAAGTGGTTTTCAACATGCTGACCATAAAGGGCATCTACGGCAGGGAAATGTTTGAAACCTGGTACAAAATGAGTGCCATGATCCAGACAGGGCTTGATATATCCCCTTTAATCACCCATAAATTTCACTACACAGACTTTCAAAAAGGATTTGACATCATGGGGTCCGGGCAATCCGGGAAAGTAATATTGGACTGGGATTAGGACACTATTTTTTATGGAGACAAAAATGACCACAGCAAAACTTGACAAGAGCCTGGAAAAAGAACTGGCCGCTCTGAAGGAAGAAGGAAGAGCCAAATCTGAAGAACGGGTAATACAAGAATATATACCACCAGCCGGGGCCCGGGGCCCGCGGTATAAACTTGTTGGCAGCGATAATGAGTTCATACGGCTCAACTCAAATTCCTATCTATCCCTTTCAAATCACCCGGAGCTGATTCATGCGGCAGACCATGCCACCCACAAATTCGGTGTGGGTCCTGGAGCAGTCAGGTTCATTGACGGGACCTTTATCCACCATAAAAAGCTGGAACAGCGGATAGCTGACTTTTTAGGAAAAGACTCGGCCAAAATTTTCAATTCCGCCTATACGGCTAATTGCGGACTTGCCCTGTCCATTTCCGACAAAAAAACCCATTGGATCGGGGACCAGCTCAACCACAACAGCATTATAAGAGCCATGCGCATCAGCAATATCCCAAGATCAAACAAGGGCATTTTCAAGCACAATGACATGGAAGACCTGGTTCGCTGCCTGGATGAGGTGGGACCGGAAATTGAAAGGGTGGTGGTGATCTTTGACGGTATCTTCAGCATGCGGGGGGACAATGCCCCCATT
>DAOWDR010000103.1 GCA_030638935.1 Desulfobacteraceae bacterium
ATGATTATGGTATCTTGATTGCCACCTTGCAATGCTCCGTCACCTGGGAGACTCTCCCTTCTCTGCACATACCTGTGCGCATACCGGTCAAGGCAAATCCCCATACCATCTGTATGACCCATGCCTCCCATTTTTATGCCCAGGGAACCAATCTCTATTTTATTTTCATCACCAAAATGCCGGAACTTGCAGAATTTAAAATCTATCAGCAGTCAATCATCGACGGTATTGAGGCGGCAGGCGGATCACTGAGCCACCACCATGGGGTGGGAAGAATGATGGCCCCCTGGATGGAACGTCATCTGGGCAGCCGGCAGATGGAAGTTCTAAGGGCCATCAAGACCCATCTGGATCCCAAGGGCATCATGAATCCAGGCGGCCTTGGCCTGTAAAATAGGATCCATGGGAAGAACCTTGTATGCCAGTTTAAACGTACGTCCTGACATTGTATCCAAGATCAAATAAAAAACTGACCCACCCAATTTGACATTTTTTGTTATTAAATCATTACATTTTTTGTCAGAATTTATCTTTTTGTCCGCAGTAATAATGGGATAAAATATTTTTTTTAAATTTATTGTTAAATGAATAGCTACCTTCCCATGTTGACTCTACAGTTGTTTTACATCCATGGCTTTTGCCAGAAAGCAAATGGTCTTTACTCTCTCTCGGCATATATTTTGCAGTTTTTGAGTAATTTCAATTAAGAGGATTAGCAAGTATTTAATTAATAAATTTGTCAAATATAAGGCTGTCGTGAAAAAAATATTGATTGTTGATGACAATGCTGAGACACGCAATTCTTTATTGGCTGAATTGAGAGCTTATAATGAATTCAGGGTTCTTTCAGCAGACAGTGCAAAGATTGCAGCAACATTTTTTAAAACCCAGCGTATTGACCTGTTGATCACTGAACTTAATTTGCCTGAAATAAACGGGTTTAAACTGCTTTCCTATATAAAAAAATATAGCCCGGACACACGTGCCATTGCCATCACCAGGGTATTTTCCAGTCAAATAATTGAAAAACTGAAAAGCATTGGTGTTTTTTCTTATTTAACTAAGCCCGTGAAGATAGATTCATTGATTGATCTCATGTTTGAACAATTTGATAATCCTTCAGGCAGCATTCATGGAATTACCCTGGCTTCTTTTCTCCAGCTTATGCATATTGAGCAAAAAACATGCACTCTAACCTTGTCCAGCAATAAAAATATAGGGGCAATTTATTGTCTGAACGGGGAAACCATTGGGGCGCAAACGGATGAATTGATTGGCAAGGCGGCTTTTTATAAAATTATGGAGTGGGATAATCCCAGTATAAAGATTAAAGAAGGATGTAAAAATACCCAGAGACAGATTGATGTTCCCCTGATGCATCTTTTGATGGAAAGCCATCAGGCAATAGATGAATCCGGAAGTGATGATTTAGAAAGCATCGGGAACAAAATGTCTGATGACCTTGAAGATTTAAATTATAAAAAGCTGGAATCAAGGCTTGCCGAAACTCCAGGGATCTCAAATTACGAAATATTTAATGGTAATAATAGGATTTTAAATGAAATTTCTCCATCAAACAGCGTTTTCAAGATGTCGCCATTGGAGTATTTTTCCATGGGAAACGCAATAAACAGTCTTGTCGGAGGCAGTCTAAAGTACACAACGATTATCCAATCCAACCGTTCAAGCTATTTTATAGGTAAATCAAATAACTTGTTTTTCAGAGCAAAATTAAAGCCAGGCACAAAAGTCGGAGATATAATTGGTTAAACAAAAACACAGTATTGAACTAATAGGTGAGGATAAATGAACAAGGTACTTAGTGAAATAAAATCCATTCCCGGAATTATTGGCGGATTTTTCTTTGACTCCATACAGGGCATTAAAACCAGCAATTTACCATCTGTATTCAAAGAGGAAAATCTTAATAAAATAGGAAATGTTCTTGATAAGATGTACATGATGAGCAACCAGGGCCTTAAAGATATCTCCGACCTGTGTTTATACTATGAAGAATCAACAATAATCATGCGACGCATTGGTAAAACAAGTTCTTTTATTACCCTAAGTGATCCTTCGTTAAATCAAAATCTGCTTACAATGAGCATGAACATGCTGGCAGATGAATTCAAGATAATCGGTGCCAAATTTGAAAACGCAAATGAAAATAAAGAAGAAATAGTTGAAGTTTCAACCCCCATGGAAAATTTATCCGAGGAAGAAGTAATAAATAACAGTCCTGTTTCGGGTCAGCTTCAAGGAATGCAAACAGCCCTTTTAAAAATTTTAGGCCCCATGGCGACAATAATTTTCAAAGAAGCTGTCCGTGATTGGATTAAATCGGAAGCGCCATCTGAAACATCAATTCCTATTTTGTTTGAAATTCTTGCAAATGAAATTAATGATCCCGAGAAAGAAGAAAAATATTTAACACTTATTTCTCCATATATAGAAAACATTACGGATCACGGAATTATTTCAATTGATAATAAGGACTAAAAAATGGCTAAGATTAATGATTTGGTAAGTTTGGTTTTGCAAATCCAAGGGGTTCTGAACTATATCCTTGTGAGGGAAGACGGTCACACCTTGTCACATAATTTCGAGAATTTTGAAGCCCTGCCATCAATAATAACATTCAGCGGATTAAATAGTGAGGTTCTAAAACCAATTATGGGTTTAACCTATTTTAAATATATGAGTTATATCCGGGAAAATAATGAAAAATTGCTGATATTCCCTTTGGGGAAATATTTTCTTGGCATATTGCAGGATGCAGAGGCATATACACCGGATATTGTTGACACCGTAGAAAAAATTATTGAATCCATAACCCAAAAAAAACAAAGGGATGAATAATAACGCCTGGAGAAAGCAGGAAATATTATGAACACTACCATGAAGCATATTCTTTATGTCGCAGCTATTTTTGTCGCCATTTTGGCTTTTAATATAAATAATTTATCAGCACGGGATCAAATTTTGGACGAGTTTGATCTGGAGATACAAGAATGGACCCAAAGCTGCAATCAGGAAATTATCTCTTTATTTGAAAATTATCTTAATTCAGGTGGTTTGACCCTGGCCCAGTTGTTTGACACCTTTTATATCCCGATTCCCGGCACAGAACCACCCAAGTACAGCACTCAATATGATAAGATACTTGAAAAATCACTCCAGACCATTCTTGATAGCTACCTTAATAAAGATAAAGCAATCGTTTATGTTATGGCTGTCGATAAATATGGATACCTGCCGGCATATAATTCCAAATTTTCAAGTTCCCTTACAGGCCGGAGAGAAGAAGAGTTTAAAAACAACAAAATCAAAAGAATATTGAATGATCGTATCGGTCTTGCCGCTTCAAAAAATACAAATTCATATCTTATTCAACTGCATCTATTGGATTCAGGAGAGAAAATAATGGATTTTTCTATTCCGTTAATCGTAGAGAATCGTCACTGGGGCGCTGTGCGCATTGGCTATATGAAATATAATAATAACTAAGAGGTTTTTTTGAATGATTAATTTGATTAAAAATAAAATTGGTATAAAGATTGCGTTGTTAACGAATCTTTTTCTTCTTATCATTACTATACTCTGTGGAAGTTTACATGTTTATCAGCTAAACAAAAAATATGACCAGCAACTCAAAGATAAAGGGAAAATGGCATCAATGATCGGTGCAAAAAGTATCAGCCGAATTTTTGAAGAAGCCATCGACAACGGAATACTGACACTCAGCGATGTAATGGACACGGATTATGAAGAGATATTGGGGTTTGACCCTCCAAAATACCACACAAAATATGACCGGTATACTGATAAGGCATTTTTATCTCTTCAGGATGAATTTCTGAAAACCACGGATTTATTATATGCAGCTTCAATTGATATAAACGGATATGCACCCACCCATAATACGCGTTTTTCAAAACCCATTACAGGCGACAGAGAAAAAGACCTTAAAGGGAACAGAACCAAACGGTTTTACAAAGATGAAATTAGTGCCAGGGCCGTTAAAAATAAAGAAATAGGGTTTGTGCAAAAATATCAACGGGACACAGGGGAGACAGTCTGGGATATATCAAGCCCGATTTTTGTAAAGGGAAAACACTGGGGTATCTTTAGGGTTGGTTTTGGGCTAACCCAAGTCAATAAAGACAAACGGTCTCTTTTATTTTCATTGGGAGGAATAATTCTGGTTATACTTTTTGTATCAATGGTTTCAATGTTTTTTCTTATTAATAATAGTTTGCGCCCGCTTTCCGATTTCACAAGAGTTGCATCGGATCTTGCGGACGGTAAAATGGATGAGAAAATTGTTTGGGATACCCAGGACGAAATTGGAAAACTTGCCGATGTTCTGGAGCGATTACGAGTGAGTTTAAAAGCGGCAATGGAAAGGCTTTCCAGGTAGTGCTCCTCCGGGTTCAGCCTCTTTTCCCTTGGCTGAACCCGGTTAACCCAAAGGCCCTTGAATAAATTTTTTTATAGAATTTCCCCATTAGACCGTATACTTTCTTCAAGTTCATTTACATGGGTGAGCATCGTCAGAAGGCCATGACTAAAAACTACCGGGAAAGGGGTTGGCCAGTTTTTTTTCAATTTGGTTCTGTTCTGCCAGCTGGACCATGTTCTGCTGGAGAATCTCCAGGCAGGATGCAAGGGTCTCACGGGTATCTAAAACTGTTGGATTTTCCTGGATCATTCTAAAAAACGCCTGGACCACATCCGGGTCAAATCGAGTGCCCACTCCCTTTTTAAGGACTGTTAGTGCTGCGGCCAGATTTTTTTTTGGGATGTGGGGGCGGCCTGTGATCATTGTTTCAAAGGCATCGCACACCGTTAGAATCCTTGCGCCCAGGGGGATTTCTTTTCCTTTTTTCCCTTCGGGATAGCCATTGCCGTTGAACAATTCATGGTGGTGGCGCACCAGGGGTTCAATGTCGCTAAAAAAGGAGAGGGGCCTTAAAATATCTGCCCCCAGGCAGGGGTGCTGCCTGATTGCGCTCATCTCTTTTTTTGATAAATTGCCCAGGCGTTCCAGGAGAATATCCTGGGTCCCTATTTTTCCAATGTCATGGAGAATACCGGCATGGAAGATCTGCTGCACCTTTTTTTCATCCAGACCCATTTTCCGGGCGGTAAGCTCGGATAATTGGGCCACTTTTTGGGAGTGACCATGGGTAACCTTGTCCTTGGCCTCAATGGCCAGGGCAAAACCTTCCACAATCTGTTGGTACATGCCCTGCATTTTTTTATCGTATCCCATGGCCTGTTCCAGGGCAATGGCCCCTTGTTCTCCCAAGGCGTTTAACAATTCCAACTCATGGGGGGCAAGGGCTCTTTTGCCTGTGAAGTAGACTGCTAAAAGTCCCGCATAGGGGCCGGTGATATTGAAAAGTATGCCGGTTACACAGCTGATTTTTCGTTTGCCCCGGC
>DAOWDR010000692.1 GCA_030638935.1 Desulfobacteraceae bacterium
AAGTATGAAATTTTCAATGGATACCACGATGCTAACCGCAGCAATTGATTCTGTCCCGATCCTGGCGTATACCAGAGTGTACATGCTGACACCGGTCACCCAGAAAAATTCATTCAGAAACACCGGCCAGCATGTGTTCAGAATCTTTTTGAAAAACAAAAAATCAAAATCAAGCATTTCGGAAATTTTTACTGCAATGGGGTATCGTTTGTAATAGACAATGCCCAGGAGGACAAATCCTTCGACAAATCGTGAAATACAGGTGGCAATGGCAGCGCCGTTAACCCCCAGCTGGGGGAATCCAAATTTGCCGAATATCAGGATGTAGTTGAGCACCACGTTCAGCACTACGGCGATCAGACTGGCATACATTGGAACCTTGACAATCTCCATGCTTCTCAGGTTATTCATATAGGAGATGGTGGGAACGGTTATCACAAAACTGATACCCACGATGCGTAAATAGCCGGAACCCAGCCCAAGAACTTCAATGTCTTTGGTAAACAAGCCCATGAGAAGATCCGGGGTGACCACGGCCACAAAGGTGAATATCAGGCAGATGACAAATCCGGCCATGAGCCCGATGCCCACAAGTTGCTTTATTTTGGACAGATCCCGCTTGCCCCAGTATTGTGCCGTAAATATGGAGATCCCGCTGTGAATCCCGAATTGCAGAATTATAAAGACAAAAATAAATTGGTTGGCAATGCCGACAGCAGCAATGGCTGTTTCATTCAATTGACCCATCATCAGTGTATCGATGAGGGCCATGGATGAGGTAAGAAAGCTTTGCAGGGTGATGGGCAGGGCCAGCTTGAACAAAAGATTGATAAAATTTGTTTTTGTCGGGTTCAGATATTTTTTTATAAAATCCATATTTTATTCCAAAAAAAAGCCCGCTTCAAAAATGAAGCGGGCTTTTTAAAAGTTATAATTTAACGAGACCAATTACAAAAAGACGCTCCTGTACGCATGGGCACCATGTCTGGACGATCTGGAAAGAAGATTGAATCCTGTATTTTGTATTGTTCCTATCATCGTTGCATTGGTTCCTTCTTTATTTTGAACCCTTTTATGACTTATTTGAATAGCCCTGTCAATGTTGTCTTTGCTGTGCCCCTTCCTTTAAGAGCAGTTTGCAGTCATTCCCAAATTATATTTATAGAATGTCCTGTTTCAACCGAAGGATAATCTCCTTGGTGGAGTGGCTTCGATTCATGGTGTAAAAATGAAGCCCTGAAACCCCTTTCTCCAAAAGTTCTTTGCACTGATCCACGGCAAAATCAATTCCCAGGTTTAACACAGCAGCTTTATCCTCAGCAGCTACTTTGTCCATTTTTTGCTGAAGGGAGTTGGGAATTTGTGTACCACATATTTTTGACAATGCCCGGGTCATTTTTAGGGTATATACAGGCATGATGCCTGGAATGATCGGTACATCAATACCTGCTTTCCGGCATTTCTTCTCATAGTCGAAAAAATAGGTGTTATCATAAAAATACTGGGCAACCACGTATTGGGCACCATTATCTACTTTGAGTTTGAGATACTCAATATCCTTTCAAGGCTTTGTGCTTCCACATGACCTTCAGGGTATCCGGCACAGCCAAGGTTAAAATCATAATGTTTTTTTATGAATGCAATTAGGTCCGAGGCATAGGAGAAACTTTTTGGATGGGGGATAAAATCAGCGCCTTTGGGTTTGTCTCCCCGGAGTATGAAAATAGTTTCAACACCCAGATCCCGGTATTGATCCAACACACTGGTGATCTCCTCGGGTCCCAGCCCAAATCCTGCAATATAGGCAACACAGGGCTGCATTTTTTCTTTCATTAGGGTTTTTACCGTTTGAGCCGAGCCGTCCTTGGTTGATCCGCCTGCACCAAAGGTAACAGACATATAATCCGGATTTAATGGGGCCAGGTTCTCAATGGTCTTGTTGAAGTTGTCAGCGGTTTTGTCATCCCGAAAGGGGAAAAATTCCATTGAAATAACAGGTCGTTTTTTATTATATAGTTCTGCAACACGCATGCTTGTCTCCTTTGTAAGATTAAAAAATAAAAATTTAAAAGGTGATGAATCTAAGGTGTCTTAGCTGGTTTGGTAGCTGGTTTATTTGGCGGAATTCATATAGTCGGTCAATGCATCCTGAATGGTTTGGGCCGCAAGAAAAGCGCAATGTTTTTCTTCTTCAGGTAGCTTCCCGATTGTTTTTAGAACATCTTCCCCGGTGATATCTGCCAATTCTTCAGGGGTTTTGCCCAGTGTCAGTTCAACGGCAAATGATCCGCTGACTCCGCTTGAGGCGCATCCATCGGTCATATATGAGCCCTCTTTGACCCGGTTGTCTTCAAATTTAAAAAAAATTTCCATGGTATCTCCGCAGGTGCCAAGGACACGCCCATGGGCATCAGGGTTTTCCATTTTCCCGGCAAACTGCGGGTTGCGCCAGCGGTCAAATCCTTTTTCCCCCATTGCCTCCCTGGCTTCATCATATATTTCTTCCTGTAAATTGTCTAAAAATTGATCTAGTTTATCCATTAGTCCATTTTTCTCCCACAGCAACTGCCGGGGCCGGCACAATTTGATGCCTGACCCGGGGATGATCCGCAGCATGCAGTATCTCCAGGGCCCGGCATGCTGTTTTTAACGGGTCCGGATGCAGATGGTGCCGATAATAGTTTTTCCAGGTTGTGGCTGTTGCAGAAACCACAGGCCGGGGTATCTTCTGACCCAACCATCAGGATTTCACTGATTTTATCACAGTCTTTACATTGGTATTCAAAAATAGGCATTGTATTACCCCTTGTTTATAAATTTAGGTTGATTCATGTATATTTCCAAGGCCTGTTTCATTTGTGAACTCTAATTAGCAAGGCCTATGCCAGGGAGATAAAATATGTGCGATCTATCTTTTTTGCTTAAATTTCAATGACTTGTTTTGACGGTTTGACTTTTTAAATATGGGCCCAGGTTGATTGAAAAACAAACAGTCGGAGAATTAAGACTTCATGGGTTGCATTGGTGCCCCTTTTGCGAAAAATTAAGACTAAGTAAAAATAAGTAGAAAGTCCCATCACTATCCGTTTACAAACAGGATAAAAAACAATACAATTTTAATTTTATAATTTTTATAGCTTGATATTTCAGGTTTTTATTCCCGGCGGTAACCATGGAAAACGACATTCAGGACAAGAGTAAAACACAGAGAAAGAAAGAGGCTGAAGAACTTCAGAAACTTGGAGAGGAACTCACCAAACTGTCCAGCCAGCAACTGGAACGTATGGAACTTCCAGATAATCTGCGGGCCGCCCTGATAGAAGCGCAAGCCATTAAATCCAACATTGCAGGCAGAAGGCAGAGGCAATTTATCGGAAGCCTGATGCGGGATGTGGAGCCGGAACCAATCCGTCATGCATTGCTGGAAATCAATGCCGACCATTCAATTGAATCGGAGATAATCAAAGAGACCCGGATGCTGTTGGACAGGCTGTTAACAGGTGATTTGGATAGTATTGAAGAGCTTATCTGTGCCTGTCCTGGGCTGGAACGCCAGAGACTGAGGCAACTTCTGAGAAATATTAAAAAAGAGAAAACAACCAGCAAGGTTTCCAAATCCTTGAAAGCGCTGGAA
>DAOWDR010000194.1 GCA_030638935.1 Desulfobacteraceae bacterium
GCACAATCTGTACAAACCGATTGTGCCGTGAAGCTCTACACAGACAAGAAGGATAAGATACAGCGGCCACATATTCCCGGAGACAATTCTGTCGGCGGACATATAGGGTCCGATGGAACCCGGATTGGTCAGCATGGTGTAAAGATGAACCGATCCTAAAAAAAACATGAGGAAACCAGTGACCACCTGGATATACCAGAGATTGGTATCTGTATGGTTCATCATCTGCATCTGGTCTCTCATGATCCGATGCTGTTTCCATGAAATGGGAAATTTTCTAACCCCGAGCAAGGCATGTATGATGAACAGGGTAAAAACTCCCAGCACGGCAAAAAATACCGCTATGGGAAATCCCTGGCCCGTGTCTGAAAGAAAGGATAACTCCATGGTCTTTGCCACAAAGTTAAAAGAGCCTTTCCCTAAAATAATACTGCCCACAAGGAGCATGTGCACCCACATGAACAGTCCCAGAATGAGCCCTGTACCGCTCTGGGCAAGATCCAGCCGTGCCGGTATTCTGCTCTTTTTTTTATTTGATTCAATAGTATAGCTTTCCAATTTAACCTCCTTAAGGTTCAAATAGAGTATTGAGAAATGAGTCACTCACAACTCATCACCCACAACTCACTACTCACAACTAAAATACTTCTTTACAAATCCGGCCGATTTGCCCCAAATTTTCGCAGACATGGATACCATTATCTTTAAATGCCGCAATTTTTGCCTCGCCCGTACCGCTGGACCCTGAAATAATTGCGCCGGCATGCCCCATTCTTCTTCCGGGAGGTGCTGTCAGACCTGCGATAAAGCCAACCACCGGTTTTGTGATATTTGCTTTGATATAAGCTGCTGCCTCTTCTTCTGCACTGCCCCCTATTTCGCCTACCATTACAATGGCGGAGGTCTCATCATCATCTTTAAATGCGGACAATACATCTATAAAATTAGTTCCGTTAACAGGGTCACCGCCGATACCAATGCAGGTGGACTGGCCCATTCCAAGCTTTGTCAGCTGGTCAACCACCTCATAGGTAAGGGTACCTGATCTGGAAACCACGCCTATACTTCCTTTTTTGTGGATCGAGCCCGGCATGATCCCGATCTTGGATTCTTCAGGCGTGATAATTCCCGGGCAATTGGGTCCGATGAGCCGGCATTTTTTGGTGGCCAGAAAATTTTTCACCCGTACCATATCCAGGATGGGTATGCCCTCGGTGATGCAAACAATGAATTCCACACCGGCATCGGCCGCTTCCATGATGGCATCGGCTCCAAAGGGCGGGGGAACAAAAATCAGGGATGCATTGGCCCCTGTTTGTTTTACTGCCTGGGCCACGGTATTAAATACCGGGACATCATCCATTTTCTGCCCCCCCTTGCCAGGGGTAACTCCTGCAACAACACGGGTGCCGTATTCAATACATTGTCTGGTATGGAAACTGCCTTCATTACCGGTAATTCCCTGGACCAGAAGCTTTGTGTCCTTATTTACAAATATACTCACAATTCTCTCCTTTAGTTAGCTTAAGCGACAGCAGCGGCAATCTTTTTAGCCGCATCTGAAAGGTCGAGGGCGCTGATCAGGTCCAGACCGGCGTCGGCCAGAATTTTCTTGCCTTCATCCACATTTGTCCCTTCCATGCGAACCACCACCGGGATATTGATACCGGTTTTTTTAGCAGCGTCCACCACGCCCTGGGCAAAAACATCACACCTTAAAATACCACCGAAAATATTGATGAGCACAGCTTTTACCTTGTCATCGGCCAGGATAATCCTAAGGGCATTTTCCACCTGTTCTGAGCTGGCTCCGCCCCCTACATCCATGAAGTTGGCAGGGGTGGCCCCGGCATTTTTGATGATATCCATGGTGGCCATGGCAAGGCCTGCACCATTGACTATATTGCCCACATTTCCGTCCAGGTTTATATAGTTCAAATTAAACTTGGATGCTTCCACTTCCAGGGGATCTTCCTCATCAAGATCCCGAAGTTCCAGGAGATCCTTATGCCGGTACAGGGCATTTGAATCAAAATCCACCTTGGCATCCAGGGCCAGAACTTCATTGTCCCGGGTAAGTATCAGGGGATTGATTTCAACCATGGAACTGTCATAGGCAACAAATAATTTATAAAGATTGGACAAAAGGACTGAAAATGATTTCATGGCAGCCGACGGCAGGCCCAAGCCAAACCCTACTTCCCGGATCTGGTATCCCTGGATACCCATGAGGGGATCCACATAAACTTTTATGATTCTTTCAGGAGTTTTGTCTGCAACCTGTTCAATATCCATGCCCCCGTCCTGACTGGCCATGATAACCACCGAAGCGGTTGCCCTGTCCACCAGCAGGCTCAGGTATAGCTCTTTTTCTATTTTTTGACCGGCTTCCACAAGAAGTTTTTGTACAAGTCTTCCTTCGGGACCTGTCTGGTGGGTCACCAGGGTCATACCCAGGATCTCAGCGGCCAGGGTTTCGGTCTCTTCCAGGGAAGCCGCCAGTTTAACACCGCCGCCTTTTCCCCTGCCGCCGGCATGGATCTGTGCCTTGACCACCACAGGGAATTCACCCAAATCGGAGGCTATTTCTTTTGCCTCATCCACGGAAAAAGCAACCCTTCCTTCAGGTACGGGAACATTGTATTTTCGAAACAATTCCTTTGCCTGATATTCATGTATTTTCATTTATCATTCCTTAAAATATTAAAATAAAGTTTAATTATAAATATGACAGCAGCCGTTCAGCCGCAGCTGAAGGCGATATTTTTTCATTTTCCACCTGGTTTGATACAAGGGGAATCTGTTCATTTATCTCTTTATTGTGTTTAAACCGTTGTTTTAATCCTTCCTCCACAAGTGTCCACATCCACTCTAAAGATTGTTTTTTCCTTCTTTGCTCAAACTCCTTGGTTGCTTTAAATTTACTCTTGTGTTCCAGTACTGTTTCCCAGACATTTTTGGTTCCCCCCTCAATCACCGAGGAACATGTCAAAACCGGAGTATTCCAGGTCGGTGTTTCAGGGGCAATGAGGTGCATGGCAAGTTCAAGGTCTTTTTGGGCCTTTTCAACGGCAAGCTTATTATCCCCGTCGGCCTTGTTGATAACAATTGCGTCGGCCAGTTCCAGCACCCCTTTTTTAATGCCCTGTAATTCATCTCCGGCTCCGGCTATCATCAGGACCAGAAAAAAATCCACCATGGAAGCCACCCGTGTCTCAGACTGCCCCACCCCAACGGTTTCCACCAGAATGACATCAAAACCGGCAGCTTCGCAGACCAGCATGGTTTCACGGGTCCGGACTGCAACCCCTCCCAGGGTTTCCCCGGCTGGAGAGGGCCGGATAAATGAATTTTCATGGGCAGATAGTTTTTCCATCCTAGTTTTATCCCCAAGGATGGACCCGCCGCTTCGCTGGCTTGTTGGATCCACGGCAAGAACCGCTACTTTGTGACCTGCATCGGCAAGCCAGACCCCCAGATTCTCAATAAATGTACTTTTCCCCACCCCGGGAACACCTGTGATGCCTAAGCGAATACTTTTGCCTGTCAGGGGAAGAACTTTTTCCATGACCCTTTGGGCCACCTGCTGATGGGCAGGAAGATTGCTTTCGATCAGGGTCATGGTTTTAGCAATCATGCGCCGGTTATTGTCCAGGATACCCTGGAACAATAACGCCGGGTCATTTAGTACCATAATTTTTTATGCGCCTATGATGTTGAGGGTTCTATTGGCAGAATCCGTCACCACAGTTCCTGGGCCGAAAATTTCCGATGCACCGGCTTGGGTTAAAAACTCATAATCACCCGGTGGAATGATGCCGCCAACCACAACTTTAATATCAGAAGCCCCACCATTTTTCAACGCTTCAATCACCTGGGGAACCAAAGTTTTATGTCCGGCTGCAAGGCTTGAAACCCCCACCACATGGACATCATTTTCAATGGCCATTTTAGCCGCTTCTTCAGGGGTCTGGAACATGGGTCCAAGGTCCACATCAAAGCCAAAATCCGCATAGGCGGTTGCAATAACCTTGACTCCTCTATCATGGCCGTCCTGGACCATTTTTGACAAAAGGATTCTGGGCCTGCGGCCATTTTTCTTTTCAAAATCGTGGGTTCTCTTTCTTAAAGCCGCAATGATTTCAGGATCTGCGCTTTCCGCATATACTCCGGAAATACATTGAGTGGTTGCCACAAACCTGGTAAAAACCGTTTCCATGGCATCACAGATCTCGCCGACGGTTGCCCTGGCACGGACGGCAGGCAGGCAGGCTTCCAGAAGGTTCCCCCCGTTTTGGCAGGCGTTTATTATATCATCCAAAGCCTTTTTAACCACTTCATTGTCCCGGTCATTTTTAATCTGGTTCAGCCTTGCCACCTGCTCTTCTCTTACATCTTCAGAGACTTCCCTCACCGGAATCGGGGTTTCGCCTTCAATCTTGTATTTATTGACCCCCACGATCACATCCTCGCCCTTGTCAATTCGGGCCTGGCGCCGGGCAGCCACTTCTTCTATCCTCATTTTCGGCATACCGGATTCAATTGCCTTGGCCATGCCGCCAAGGTCTTCAACCTCTTTTAAAATTTTCCTGACCTCATCAATGATATTCTGGGTCAGGCTTTCCACATAATAGGACCCCCCCAAAGGATCCACCACATCGCAGATGTGGGATTCCTCTTGGACCAGGATCTGGGTATTTCTGGAAATTCTGGCGGAAAGCTCCGTGGGGAGGCCCACTGCCTCGTCAAAGGAATTGGTATGCA
>DAOWDR010000089.1 GCA_030638935.1 Desulfobacteraceae bacterium
GGAGGATTGATTCCGTTGATGCTTCTGCTGAGCTTTATACAGCCAGGTTTCTGGTGTGCTCAACTTTGTCCGCTGGGATATCTACTCGAAAAAGTGAAGCTGAAACGCTCCACACCGAAACAACTTAACCAAGGTCGACGGGAGCTATTGACAGGATTGGTGCTTGGCGCACCGGTTGCCTTGCTGTTTCGCCATGAGCTGGTTGAACCGGGCCACATGGTGCCGGGCAATATTTTTTGCTCCACCCCCGTCCTGTTTTTCCACTGCCGCCAAAATCTGGCACAGATCCTGGTAGTCCTCTTCAAGTAATTCCTGACTAAAGGGCAGATATTGGTGAAAATAAGTATGAATATTGTCATGGATGGTGGCCAGATTTGCACGGAGAAGAGGATTTTGCCCCACCCTGGCAAGTTCCTGGTGGAAACTTGCATCCAGGCGATGGAATTCATCCCAGCCCCTGGGTCCTGTCTGGATCAGGGCCTCAATTTCGGCCAGAATATCTTTTAAATTCCGGATATCTTCTTTATTGGCAAGCCTGGCAGCCTGTTGGGCCACATGGCCTTCCAGCAACTCCCTGAACTCGGCCAGATGCGGCAAAGAGACATTCCCATGGCGGATCAACAGGGCCATACTGTCGCTCATGGCTTCGGTATTGGCCTCCTTGATTACTGCCCCACCCTTTACCCCGGTTCGGATACTGATCAAACCCTTTTGTTCCAATACCCGAAGGGCTTCCCGTACGGTTCCCCGGCTGGTATCAAAGGCATCTTTTAATTTCATCTCAGAGGGCAGGCGGTCTCCTTGTTTCAGTTCTCCATCAAGAATGGCCGTCTGGATTTGTTCCACCACATGCTGGTAAGACTTTTTCGGCACCATTTTTGTAAAATTCAGGTTCATGGGGTATCCTTGGCTTAACCCGGATTAAAAGAAAAACAGTCTGATTGTTTAACTGTCCTACAGTTTAATCATTTTTAATTCCAGAGTCAAGCATACCCAATGAAATTAAATTTCTTTTCACAATTTTATTCATTTATTATCCCGAATTTACATGCGGCTGTTTTGGTCATTTCTTTTTCAAAATTTTTAATCCATAGGGGCAAACAGCAGAGCAAATCCCGCAATTGTGCCCCCTGTGATACTTAAAATAATGTTGCTTTTTCCATTGATCACAGGCCCTTGCATCCAGTATGGATTCACGGGGTACTCCCGGAACCCATGCTTTGCCGGTTAATGCTTTTGCCGGGCAAGCGTCAACGCAGCGCCGGCAATTGCCGCAGAAGTTTTTTTCAATGGGCGGCCCATGGGGAAGATCCATATCAGTGAAAACAGTTCCCAGTCGAACCCATGACCCGAAAGGGCGGGTAATCAACTGGCAATGACGACCGATCCAGCCCAGACCGGCTCTTGTTGCGGCTGTTTTGTGGGGGAAATCCCCTTTTATATGAATTGTATCTGTGCGATCCGAAGCCCCAAGGGATAGAGACCGAAAACCCTGGTTTTTGATTTTACCTGCCAGTTCAACAGATAAATTATTGATATGATAGTTTACCCGGGCATATTCATCTGCATATGCCCGGTTGGGACCGTTTTGGATACTGGCCATTATGGGGGCAACCATTGGAACAGCCCATGCGATTGCATGGGAGAATCCTTGTCCGGTTTCATCCCGGGGGGTGTCAAAATCCCGAAGATCGGCCGCCCCCCACAGGGTTATCTTGTGTTCTTCCATCCACTGGATTAACCAGGGAGGCCCCTTCAATTTTTATTGCCCCCGCCCTCTTCTCCGGGTAATAGATTCTCCGCCAACACCCCAATTGTCGGTATTCACCTCTTCGATTACCACAACAGTTGTTGCCGGGTCTTTTCCCAGCACATTGACAAGAAGATCTGTGGCCCCCTTGATAAGGGCTGCTTTCTGATCCGGGGAGACACCTTCATTGGTTATTTTAATATTCACAAATGGCATGACGCCCCCCTTCTTTTATTAGGGTTAAGGGTATAAAATCATCTATCCTTTACTGAACCTAGTCCATGGAACGGTTTTCCTCCACACCATGGCAGGCCACAAATCCGCCGTTGGAAAGTTGCGCTAGCTTAGGCACTTCCTTTACACACCTCTCATCGGCATAGACACAGCGGCCATGGAAAACACATCCCGTCGGAAGGTTCACCGGTGTGGGCACCTCACCCTTGAGCTTGATATGCTTGGCCTTTTTCTCCCCTACTTTGGGAATGGCTGAAAACAAGGCCCGTGTATAGGGATGGCGCGGCTCATAAAACAAATCATTGGCCGAGGCCAATTCGCAGAGAGTACCCAGATAAAGAACCGCCACCCGGGTGCTGATATGATGAACAACGGAAAGATCATGGGTGATGAACAAATAGGTCAGGTCCCGTTTTTCCGCAAGTTCCATGAGCAGGTTTAGAATCTGGGCCTGGATGGACACATCCAGGGCAGATACCGGCTCATCAGCCACTATGAACTGGGGATCCAGGATAAGCCCCCTGGCAATGGATATCCGCTGGCGCTGCCCCCCGGAAAACTCATGGGGATACCGGGTGATCCAGGCAGGATCCACCCCCACCTGTTCCATAACTTCGGCTGCCTTGTCGGCAGCTTCTGCTCCCGTCATCCTAGGATTGTGGAAACGCAGGGGTTCCTCCAGGGTCTGGCGCACGGTTTTCCTCGGGTTCAAAGATGCATAGGGATCCTGGAAGATCATCTGCATCTTTTTGCGAAAAGGAAGCCATTGGTTATGGTTCAAATTATCAATTCTTTCCCCTTGGTAGAGAACCTCTCCTGAATTGGGCGGATACAATCCCATGACCACCCGGGCAAGTGTTGATTTACCACATCCGCTCTCCCCCACCACGCTCAGGGTTTCCCCCTTGTTAACAAAGAGCGAGACATTATTTACGGCTTTAACAGTGGTTTTTTCACGCCGGATCTTTCCCTCTTTGAATGTGAGCTGATCAAGGAACCCGCCGGAAATGTCAAAATGTTTTACCACATTATTGATGCTGACCAATGGTTTTTCTGTATTCATTTTAATATTTCGTTCCATCTTATTTCCTAGGTTATTTCATATGGCAGGCAGCCATAATGCCGTTTTGTTTTTCCTCGAGCACAGGGGTTTTTTGGGTACAGATGGATTCGCACAACTCACACCGGGGATTGAATGCACATCCTTCCGGAATATTGCTCAGGGTAGGCATCATGCCGGGAATCTGCTTTAGTTCCTCCCCCGGGGCAGTGGATCCGGGGATAGATCCGATCAGCCCGATGGTATAGGGATGAACAGGGCTATTCACCACCTGGTCCGTTGGGCCGAATTCAATTATCTTTCCGGCATACATGACGGCAATTTTCTCGGTCACCTGGGAAACCACACCCAGATCATGGGTGATCAGGATCAGTCCCATGTTCTCGGTTTCACAAAGTTGCTGGAGAAGATCCATTATCTCGGCCTGGATGGTCACATCCAGGGCAGTTGTGGGCTCGTCTGCAATGATGATGGCGGGATCGGCCAATAAAGAGATAGCGATTATGATCCGCTGGCGCATTCCCCCGGACAATTCATGGGGGTATTGATCCAATCGTTCTTCCGGAGAAGGGATCTGGACCTTTATTAGTTTTTTAAGGGCAACGGCCCTGGCGTCTGATTTTGAAATTTTTCTGTGGGCCCTAAGGGTCTCGATCATCTGGAACCCGATGGTAAATACAGGGTTAAGGGTCATCATGGGATCCTGGAAGATCATGGCGATGCGATTCCCCCGGATTTCCCGCATCTGGGAATCGGTATAGTCGCTGATCCTGTTTCCCTCAAAATGGATGCTGCCCCTGGAAATAAATCCGGGCTTACTGATGAGATTGATAATGGAAAAACCGGTCACCGACTTTCCCGCCCCGCTTTCCCCCACAATCCCCAGTCGTTCTCCCTTGTCCAGGGTAAAGCTGGCGCCGTCGATTGCCGTTATATCGCCGGACCTTAAAGCAAATTTCACTTCAAGGTCTCGCACTTCTAAAAGGTGAGACATCGTAAATTTCTATCCTTTATAAAGTTTCGGGTTAAGTACATCCCTGAGCCAGTCACCCAGAAGGTTTATCACAAGCACAAAGATCACCAGCCAGAGTCCCGGAAATACTGTGATCCACCAGGAACCGGAAAAGAAAAACTCCTGGCCAGCCCGGATAAGTGATCCCAGGGAGGGTCTTGACACGGGCATGCCGAGCCCGAGAAAGGAAAGAGCAGCCTCGCTCATGACGGCATTGGCCACCTGGATAGTGGAGATAACCATTACCGATGTCAGGGAGTTGGGCAGGATATGACGGAACATGATTGTCCATCTCGGCAGACCGATCACCTTGGCCGCTTCCACATATTCCTTGTTTTTCTCACCCATGACCGATGCCCTGATGGTCCGGGCAAACATGGGCCAGTTGGAAAGTCCGATGATAATGGTCAGCAATGGCACGGCCAGCCGTTCAAAACTGCCCAACCCGAATATCACCTGGAAAATGGCGCTCATGAGAATGGCCATCATAAGATAGGGAAAAGAAAACTGGATATCTGCGATGCGCATGATGACGGCATCGGTTTTCCCCCCCATATATCCGGCCATGAGCCCCAGCACCACACCGAGGATACCCTGGATGGCGACAGCTCCAAGGCCAATGATAATGGAGGTCCGCAATCCGTAGAACATTGTGGAAAGCATATCCCGTCCCATGTTGTCCGTGCCCAGAGGGAATTCAGATAATCCGTCTGCCATCCACATGGGCGGGATTTCGGAATTCATGATGTCTATACTGGCAGCATCATAGGGATTCATGGGAGAGATCCAGGGTGCTGTTAATGCCAGAAATAAAAATATCACCAGGACAACGAAGCTTGCCATGGCCACCTTGTCCCGCTTAAAAGAGTATAAAAAATACGATTCTTTAAATTGTTGTAATTTCTTTTTCATTTTGTCCCTGTTATTCTAACGGTGGGATTGATGAATCCATATAGAATATCCACCACCGTATTGACAAATACAAACAGACACGCCACCACCACCATGTAGGCGATGAGAAGCGACAGATCCGCTCGGTTTACCGCTTCAAGAAACATGAAGCCCATACCCGGCCATTGGAACACCAATTCAGTCAAAAGGGTAAAGGCAAACATGATACCGATCTGGACCCCAAAAACCGTTATCACGGGAAGCAGGGTGTTTTTAAAGGCATGAACCATCCAAACCCTTGTAGGAGAAAGACCCTTGGCCCAGGCATATTTGATATATTCGGTTTCTAAGACTTCCATCATCTCCGACCGGATCAGCCGGATAAACAGGGGCAGCATCAGGGTAGATAGAGAGATACAGGGAAGAATCAAATGTTTGAGCCCGTCAATGGTGAGAAAACCGGTATTCCAATAGCCGTTGCCGAAAATATCCACGGTTTCCCCCCGGCCAAAGGAGGGCAGCACCTGCCAGTGGACCGCAAAAAGATAGATGAGAAGAATGGCTGTTAAAAATACGGGCATGGAAACCCCCATGGTGGAAAAACCCATGGTAAACCGGGAGAGCAAACTCCTGGGCCTCAATGCGCAATAGACCCCAAGGGGCAGGGAAATCACCATGATGATCAGGGCAGTGCCGAAGACCAGCTCAATGGTGGCCGGAGCATGTTTGGCAATAACCTCAAGATTGGGTTTGTTGTAAAGGAAGGACCTTCCCAGATCTCCTTTGGTGACCGCATTTATGACAAACCGGCTGTATTGGGTGAAAAATGGGTCATTAAGGCCCATGTCATCAGCAATCTGGGCCCTTTCTTCCGGAGTGACCCTTTCGCCGACCAGATCCCGGACCGGATCTCCAAATTGATTTTTTATGGCAAATACCGCCAGACTGATGACAAGCATGACAACCACAGCCTGGAGGGTTCTGCGTACAATAAATGCAAACATTTGATTCTCTTATTTTCCAAATTTAGGCACCCCCACCCCGGGAGAGTTCATCCCGGGGTGGGGGTGTAGTTACATACGAAATACCTTGTTTCAGCTAGTCTACTACAAGGTCACCGAAATAGGGAAAGTTCATCGCATTGATAATCGGTTTAACCTGGAGATTCTTTTTGGCGCCATAGGAGTGGTTCTGCCAGTGGTAGGGGACAAATGCTGCATCGTCATAGAGAATCTGCTCAATCTCCTGGAGCATGGCTGTTCTTTTCTCAAGGTTAGTTTCAGACTGGGCCGCAATGGTCAGCTCATCTATTTTAGGATTGCAATAGCCTGAGTTATACGCTCCGTATCCTGTTTCCTTGTTTCCGCACATCATCAAAAATTCGGAAAAGTTACCGGAATCCTCTGTATCCGAATGCCATCCGATCATCATCATGTCGGCGGCTCTGGCATCAAATTCGTTCCAGTACTGGGCCTTGGGCATGGTTTTCAGGTTAACCTTGATATTAATTTTTGCCAGCATCTGGGCGGTTGCCTCGGCAATCTTTGCATCGTTGACATATCTGTTGTTGGGTGCCATCATGGTGATTTCAAAACCGTTTGCATAGCCTGCTTCTTTCATGAGGGCCTTGGCTTTGTCCAGGTCATATCTGGGCTTGAGGGCGGCCTTATAACCGGCATAACCCCTGGGACCCTGCTGGGCAGCAACCGTTGCAGTCCCCTTCATGATTTTTTTAACAATACCGGCATTGTTGATGGCATGGACAATGGCTTGGCGAACCCGGGGATCCTTAAGGGCTTCAACCCGGTTCTGGTTCATCTGAAAGGTGATGATACGGCCACCGGAAATGGTGACCAGTTTTACTTTGTCATCGGAATGAATTCTTCTGAAATCCTGGGGAGGAACAGGAGAGATAAAATCAACGTCCCCGGAAAGAAGGGCGGCCACCCGTGTGGCGTTTTCTTTGATGGGGTTCAGGATAAATTTTGTTATATTACCGGGGCTCTTTGTATCCCAATAATCTTTAAATCGATCCATTTCAAGGACCACATTGTGTTCCCGTTTGGTTACGACAAAAGGGCCGGTACCGGATTCATTGTTCAGGGCAAAGGACTCACCGATTTTCAGGATCATGTCCTTGGGCTGTCCGTTCGCATCGGTGCCGGTATAAAACTCAGAATCCATGGCAAAGAAATAGGTGGACATATTGAGGAGAAGGGCATAGGGTTTTTTGGTTTTAAAATCAACGGTGTAGTCATCTACAATGGTGCAACCCTCAAAGGGTTCCAGAAGGGCTTTAAAATCCACACCGGTTCTCATGCGGTCAAAGGTCCATTTTACATCCTTGGCAGTAAAGGAGTTTCCGCTGTGAAATTTCACGCCTTTTCTCAGGTAAAAGCGCATGGTCAATTCATCCGTCCGCTCCCATTTGGTTGCCAGACGGGGCTCAAAGGTCAGCTCCTGGGTCCAGCGCACGAGTGGATCAAACACCCAGTGTGACATCTGAAGCATGCCGCCGGACAGCTGAAC
>DAOWDR010000118.1 GCA_030638935.1 Desulfobacteraceae bacterium
ACTGCTTTAGAAAAGGGATAAGCGGCATCATTGTCATGTCCTGTGGTGAAGAATGTCCCTATGAGGGCGCTTATAAGGCCCTGGCAACAAGACTGGATAGTGTTTACAAAAAAATGAAGGCAATGGAGCTTGATCTGAAACGTCTTCGCCTGACAGCTATCTGTACTGTCTGTAACCGGGCATTTTTAAATGAGATAAAACAGATGGACCAATTGGTGCGTGAACTTGGCCCGCCACAATTGACGGCCTAACTTCAGTGTTTTAAAAATAGATTGTAAAGCTAATTTAGCGTCAGATAAATTATAAAGTTCACTGCCGTTTTTCGGCAGTGAACTAAAAAAACTCTTTCAGGAGGATGTATGGTCCCCACAAATACTAAAAATTTTGACACTCTTGTTGTGGGTGGCGGCATTGCGGGCTTACAGACAGCTCTGGATCTTGGCGATCAGGGATACTCGGTTGCTGTTGTGGAAAAGGATGCTTCCATTGGGGGCAAAATGATCCGGCTTTCAAAAGTTTTTCCCACACTTGACTGTGCAAGCTGTATTACCACCCCTAAAATGTCTGCTGTCGCCCACCATGAAAACATCACCTTATTTACATATTGTGACTTGAATTCACTGGACCATGACGGTTCAAAAGAAGACATTGACATTAAAGCCCCGGGCGTGAAAGCCCTAATCACTCAAAATCCCAGATATGTTGACCCGGTAAAATGTATAGGATGCAGACAATGCGAATATGTTTGCCCTGTGCATATACCTGATATGGAACAGGGTGGTTTAAGCGCCACAAAAGCGATTTCCATACCATTTTCAAATGCCATCCCCCAACTGCCTATAATGGACATAGAAAACTGCATGCTTTGCGGCCAATGCGAAAAAGCATGTCCCACAAATGCCATTGATTATTTTCAAAAACCCGAAGATTTTATAATTACGGCAAAAACAGCCGTTATTACCACGGGATTTGACCTGCTTCCCGTAAAAGACAATTTTCAATACGGCAACGGTAAAATACCCAATGTGATTGATTCTTTGCAGATGGAAAGGCTATTGGCCCCACATGGACCCTACAACAGAGTGTTACGGCCTTCCGACGGAATGGAACCCGATTCCATTGCCTATGTTCAATGTGCTGGTTCAAGGGACAAAAGCATGGGGGTCTCCTATTGCTCAAGGGTATGCTGCATGTATGCCATAAAACAGGCAATGCTGCTTTCAGGCTCCCTTCCCCTGGCTGATATTATCATTTATTACATGGATATCAGGGCCTTTGGAAAAGGGTATGAACAATTTTACCAAAATGCAAAGGCCATGGGCATTGAGTTTGTCAAAGCCAAGGTTGCCAGAATTGATAAAGGCGAAAATGGCAGTGCCCAGGTTCGATACGAACTTCAGGACGGGTCCGGCATTGCAACGAGAGACCATGATCTGGTGATTCTTTCCATGGGAATGATTCCGGCCTGGAACCCCGAGGCCATCTGCCCTGTTTCCAAAGACAGCGATGAATTCATCACATCAATAAAACCCAAAATATCCCCGGTACTGACTGATATGGAGGGCGTTTTCGTTGCCGGAGCCGCCGCAGGACCCAAGGATATTGTGGACACCATTACAGAATCTGGCTCCGCCGCCATGGAAGCTGCTAAATTCATGTCCAAAAGCCTTATGGAGAATTAACGATGAGTGAAAAAAATCAAAAAGTAGGTGTCTATATATGCTATTGCGGGGGCAATATTTCTGACCATGTTGATGTGGAAGAGGTCAGAAACAGGGTTGAAAAAATGCCCGGGGTTGCCGTGGCCAAAACCGAGATGTTCATGTGCTCGGATCCCGGCCAGGAAATGATCATAGAGGATTTAAAAAGCGGTAAAATTGACAGGGTGGTTGTTGCATCCTGTGCGCCAAGCCTCCATGAAACAACCTTCAGGGGTGCAATTAAAAGGGCGGGTTCCAACCCTTTTATTTATGAACATGCCAATATAAGGGAGCAGGTCTCCTGGGTTCACCACGGAGACACTGCCACGGACAAGGCAGCAGTGCTCATCGCATCTGCCACGGCCAAGGCAAAACTACTCAAACCCCTTGATCCCATCCGGGTTGAAGCCAAAAAGCATACAACCATAATCGGAGGCGGTATTGCCGGTATTAAAACTGCATTGGATATTGCTCAAACAGGGATTGAGGTGACTTTAATCGAAAAGTCAGCTATCCTTGGCGGACAGCTCAATAACCTTGACAGGCTCGCCCCTTCCGGAGAAAAAGCATCCGAGGTACTCCAGGAACTTTTGGACCAGGTTGTTAACCACAAAAGCATCACCATCCACACAGATTGCAAAATTCAAGATGTAAAAGGGTATGTGGGCAACTTCAGCCTGGATATAGTAACAAAACCCGATAATAATAATATTAATAAAAAATTGACAATAGATACCGGAGCCATTGTTATGGCAACCGGATCTGTTTCCTATACGCCCTTTGACGGCGAATACGGCTTTGGCCGGCATGAGCAGGTAATTACCCTCAAGGATTTGATTCCTATTTTAAAAGAAAAAAAATCTGGATCTGTCCTTGAAGTTAATGGGAAGACTATTAAAAACATGGTCATGATTCATTGTGTGGGCAGCCGGCAGATACCGGGGATCCACCAGCCCAAAGAAAATGGGCAACTCAATGAATATTGTTCCAGAACATGCTGCGCTGCCATGCTCAATGCCTCAAACCAGATCAGGGAAAATTTTCCTGGAACCGGTATTTATGAAATGTACAGGGATATAAGGACCTATGGCCGGGGGCAGGAAGAGTTGTATAGTCAGGCATCCAAAAACAAGGTTGTTTTCATGCGGTATGAGGCTGATGCCCAGCCGGAAATAACCCCAAGCTCCAATACTGATTATCCATTGCTAGTAAAAATTAAAGACAGCCTGACCTTTAACGAAGAAATGGATGTTCCGGCAGACCTTGTTGTTCTTGCAACGGGAATTGAACCAGAGGATGTTTCAGGCCTTGCCTCAATGATGAAGCTTCCCATTGGAACGGATAAATTTCTTTTGGAAGTCCATCCAAAACTTCGACCGGTTGAATTTCCCATAACCGGAGTTTTCCTTGCAGGGACCTGCCAGGCACCCATGGATGTAGGGGAAGCCGCCAATGCTGCAGGTGCAGCAGCAGTAAAAGCATCTGCTCTTTTAAGCAAAGGATATATTGAGCTTGACCCCTTTGTGGCCCAGGTTGATATGGACAAATGCCAGGGACATGGCGCCTGTGTTGCGGCCTGTCTTAAAGAGGGGGCCCTGGAGCTCACAGAAGTGAATATTGAAGGCAAAATTCATAAAAAAGCCCGGGTCACTGCTGCCATGTGCCTGGGATGCGGGGCTTGTGCCGCAGTCTGCCCTGAAAAAGCCATTGATATTAATGGATGGGCATTAAAACAATATGAAGATATGGTTGATGCAATTGTTTCAGATGGATTTGCCGTCTGATGGATTCACTAAACTTCTTTTATTGGAAAAAATACAATGAAAACGATAGATAAAAATAAAGATAAAGAGGCGAAAAAAGCGGCCATGAAGGAATTACGTGGCCTAAGAAAAAATCTGATAGCCTCGGCTTCGTCCACAATGAAAATACAAAAAAAAGATATGGCTGCCATCAAAGCATTTTTAAAGGGTGAGGCAGCAACCATCCCGGAAATTGCAGCAGGAATTGATATGCCGACGGACAAAACCCTCTGGTATATGGCAACCATGAAAAAATACGGCCAGATTATTGAAGGACAAAAAGAGGGTGCTTTTTTTAAATACTCTCTGAATGAACAGGAAAAAACCCAAGAAAAAGCAGAGGCTTGATATGAGTTTGGTAAACTTAGATTTTGCAGAAGAGTTAAAAGAGTATAGTGGGGACACAGCTCTTGAATGTTTTAACTGCGGGACATGTGCCGCCATCTGCCCCCTTGTCAATGATAATTTCCCCAGAAGAATGATTCGATATATCCAGGTGGGTGCAAGGGAAAAAATCCTTGAAAATTCAGATGAACTCTGGCGCTGCCTCCACTGCGGACTGTGCACCCATACCTGCCCGCGGGAAGCTGACCCGGGTGAAATTATTCTTGGCTTGAAACGATTTGTTTTAGCTAACTGGAGGAAATCATAAACCATGTTTAATCCCAGAGATATAATTGAAGTTCTTGCCGACAATGTAAGGCAGACAAAAAGTCCCTTTGGCATACCCAAATTTATGGTAAACACATGGTACAAGGATCTCAGCCTGCCTAAAGAGGGGGAATATCTGTTATTCACAGGGCTGATGTATCAATTTTCACCCTTTATTGAAACATCCACCCAATACCTTGAAAAATATGAAGACACTAAAACAGCCGACTATTTAAAATATGCCAAATGGGTTCCCGGCTATCTTTCCGGTATTGGTCTTGCCATGATGACAAAGGGAAAAGAGAAAAGAAAAGCTGGTCAACCCCTTAAAAATATTGCCTACCTTCTTCAAAAATCAAAGGTAAATTTTGGTTACAGGCCTGATCTGGATGATTATTCGGGGATTCTTCTCTATGATATGGGGGACCAGAAAGGATTTGTGGCCCATGCAAAAAAAGTTGCCCAACAACTTAAAAATGCCGGTATAAAAAAAATTATCACCATTGATCCCCATACCGCCTACGCCTTAAAAGAACTTTTTCCCAAATATACAGGCATCAGTTTTGATGTAAAACCATATTTTGAACTTCTCAATTTTGAACCCAAAGACTGCCGACTTGAGGTAACACTCCATGATCCCTGTTTTTTCGGCAGATACCTCAAGGCATCGGATATAGCCAGAAAACAACTATCCAATATGGGAATATCCGTAACAAATATCAGAAACCAGGGTGAATTTACAAGCTGCTGCGGCGGACCTGCTGAATCCGTTTCCCCAAGCCTTTCCAATGAAATCATGGAAAAAAGAGCAAAGGAGCTAAAAGAACCTGGAAAACCGATTATTGCCTATTGCCCCATTTGCCTTGGAAACCTTAAAAAATCCGGGGCCAATGTTGAGGATCTATCCACTTTATTGGCCACACACGCTTGATTATTCAAGTTAATTTTAAACAAACAATACGTTAGAGGAGAATAAAATGACTGAAAAAGTTGAAAAAATCATGTACCTTGCCACCTGCGGGGGAGATAATCCGGAAAAAGCATGTATACCCTTTGTATTGGCTACGGCTGCCCTTGCAATGGACATTGAGGCAACCATTGTACTCCAGAGCAATGGGGTTTATCTTTTAAAAGAAGGCTATCGGAAAAATATGCTTCCCGGGGGAGGATTTCCCGACATAGATAAATTGTTTAATGATTTTCTTGATTATGGCGGGAAACTTTTTGTATGCGGACCCTGTATCAAAGAACGAAATATTGAGCCCTCGGAGCTGCCTGAAAATGCAAAAATTGGTGCTGCCGCCCAGGTTAATCTCATGGCCATTGAAGCGGATGCCGTTTTAGTTTTCTAGTATAACCGGTTACCAATCTTAAATAGAATGAGGTGAAAAAATGGATGATACTGCCATTATTAATCCACCAAAACGAATTACCGACCTGGTCAATTTAAAAAAACTTGGATACGAGCTGGACATTACCTTGTCCTTTGATATAGCTCCTGTAAATTTTGCCCATAAAAATTATGAATTTCAGGCATATATTTTTCTTTGCAAATATTCAGGAATGATTAACAACACTCCATTTACTTTTAGGAAATGCTATGCCAAGGGATGCCCGGACAACCTTTGTCCACATGTATCCCAGGCTGTAATGATTGCCAACCGGTATTTAAAAAGGGACTATAAAAGACTTCTTGATGCCGGTATCTCCATTAAAGAAACATTTTTCAGCCTTGAAGAGATGATGGTCAAATACGATGGGGTTGACATTCAAAAAGATGCGGCTACCGGCGGCATTCTGACGATCCATGATTATATCAACATTGCAAAAGAAGGCAATGATGTTGAGGTTCAAATCAGCCTTGAGATTATTCCGGCTGTTGAGCATTTTGCAAGCCAGAAAAATGAACAGACCTTTTTCATGGCTGATTTTAATATCACTACCCTGGGAAGGAAAAGTCAATTCCAACGATGCTTAGCCTGTTTCCAGACCGATAATGAAACCCAGGAAAAACCGGTTGCCATAAAGACAGCTAATGATCGTTTAAAACTTTTATTTAATGAATTTGCCGAGGCAAAGGTCCAATACAGTCCCTGTTTTTTCGACTAGAAAATTGACTTGCTTTGTTGTTATATTGGTAACGGTGTTGGTTTTGTGCTGAAAATGGGTAGTTATGTATAGAAGACAGGAACAAAATAGTGATATTTAAAATTAGTTTTTCAATCGCATTTGCAATTTTTGCAATGGGAATACTTTATCGGGTTTTTGGTTTTTTTAAAGTTGCAATTGGTCCGGAAGCAAAGTCATTTTCGTTTTTAAAGCGTGTCACAACCTTTTTAAGCAGTTTGCTTATTGTTTTTATAAACCCCATCCAATTTTTTAGACTTTGTAAATCAATTGTATTGGATGTGGTTCTGCAAATACAATTACTGCGCCAAAATTTTGTAAAATGGTGTATGCATATTTTCATCTATTGCGGCTTCATGGGACTTATTTTAATACATGCCTTGGAAGACTATATCAGTGAACCCTTGTTCTCAGACTATTATTCCACTTTAAATCCTTTTATGCTGTTGAGAAATGTGCTGGGTGTCATGGTCATTTTGGGCCTGATTATTGCCGTTCAACGCCGGAAAAAAAATATTCAATTACGATTGATAAGTAAGAGACCCGATTATATAGCAATTGTGGTGCTTGCAGTTATTATGATTTCCGGATTTCTCCTTGAGGCAAGCAAAATAATATCCACTCCCATATTTGATGAAATGGTGGATGACTGGAGCATGCTTGATGATGATGAATTATCAACACTAAAGGTGTATTGGCAGGAAGAGTATGGTGTGGTTTTCCCGAACCAAACCATTGAAGTTACGCAAGAAGCCCTGGAAGAGGGGGAAATCGCAAATGATAATAATTGCGGTGCCTGCCATTCCAAACCCGTGTGGGCATTTGCTTCATATCCGATATCCGTTGGAATGCGGCCAATGGCAAAATTGTTCAATGCCTGGCGTTTGGATATTTTGTTGTGGTATATCCATTTTTTAAGCTGTTTTATCGGCCTTGCTTATTTACCCTTTAG
>DAOWDR010000660.1 GCA_030638935.1 Desulfobacteraceae bacterium
GTGCCGGGGGCCTATAATCTGGAGACCAACCGGCAGGCGGTTTGGGCTGAAGCCCGCAGGCACTGAAGCTGCCGGATGTCCGGAAAGATTAAAAGGATAGGTAAAGGCCACTGCCCCTGTAAGGGATACTTTTTCCCCGTCAATAACAGAAGGGGGTGGACCGGCGGCAGAAAAGGCCTCTGTGGGCATGGTTGGAGTCAGTAAAAGGTCAAATGTTTCAAACAATCCCATAAGCGTATGATTTAACGTCCATCGTGATTGCTGGATTTTAGCAAGGTCTTCCACACAAAGAGACCGAGTCTGGTTCACCATGGCAATAAGGGTGCGACCGATGTCTTCCCTTTCTTTTTTCGGGATATGGCAAAGCTGGGAATAAATATCAGTACAGATGAGACGGGTCCAGTTATCCCCGGTATCCGGCAGAGCACCCGTCCAGAGTTCAACGGTATGGCCCATTTCGCTAAACCCTGCCACAGCTTTTTCCACACAGGCGGCAATACTCTTCTCAACCTTTGCATATCCCAGGTCCGGACTAAAGGCGATCTTTAATTTTTTCGGTAATTCATCAATGTGTGTGAGATAGGATTCCTGAGGGTGAGGAAGGGAATACGGATCACAGGGGTGGCTCCCTGCGGTGCAATCCAGGTAAAGTGCTGCATCTGAAACCGTCCTGGTCAATGGCCCCATAACGGTCATATGACTATAGCTTAAATGGGGCTGGGGGCCTGATGGGATTCTTCCAAACGACGGTTTTAAACCAAAACAGCCGGAATAGGATGCAGGTATTCTGATGGATCCGCCTGCATCAGAGCCCGTGCATAAAGGAACCAGGCATCCTGCCACTGCCGCTGCAGCTCCTCCACTGGACCCGCCCGGGGTGGCGGCAGGATTCCATGGGTTTCTGGTAATTCCATGTAATCTGTTTTTAGTAAACCCTGTAAACCCGAATTCAGGGACATTTGTCTTTCCAACCACAATGGTGCCGGCAGCGTTTAGTCTGGACACCTGGGTTGAATCTATTTTAACAATATTATCCTTAAAAAGGAGAGAGCCAAAGCTTGTCACAAGCCCTGCTGAATCTTCAAGATCCTTGACCCCAAGTGGGATACCCGCCAAAGGCCCAAGGTCTTTTCCCTTGGCAATGGCCTCTGTCATGTCCCTGGCCCGGTCCATTGCCCTTTCTGGATCAAGGGCAATGAATGCATTCAATTTGGGGTTCACAAGGTCCATGCGTTCAAGGGTATCCTGCATTAATTCCAAAGGTGAAATCTGTTTTTTCCTTATTTCAAGGGAAAGCTGAACCGCTGATTTGTGACAGAGTGATGGCACGTTCTTTCCTTTACACTGGTATCTGTTGAAAAGCAAAACTGACTATGTATTCTCGGTTCTATAATCTGTGGCCGGGTAAGTCAACCGACATGGATTTTGATCCGGTAATTCTAAATATGGTTATAATTCCTGGTTTCTTCATCCTCTTCTTGACAAAAAGGAAGGTCTTATCCTAATTATCAATTTTATACGTCTTTTATCCGGGAGGTTGTGATCAAAAAAAAACAGTACATGTCTTTAAAAATTTCGATTTTATTGTTACTGACCGGCATGATTGTCATGTCTGTTCCGGGAACCGGGTATTTTCTGATGATGAATGCTCAGAATGCCATTCTTAAAGAAAAACAAAACAAGCTGTTTGCCTTGGCAAAGCTTATGGATCAAAGGCTTGTAAAGAGCTTTGATGAAATCCTGTTGGCGTCCGGCAGCCGTGATGCCCCCCGGCAGAAAAAAATTGCCATATTAAATTCAATTCTAAGAACAGAGACAGATGCCATAGCAGATGCTGAACCTGGAATTGGCGTGGGATATTATTCAAAGCAGCTGGATGCGATTATCACCTATGGTCCCAGCAAAGAGCTGGGTCAGAAAGTCGGCCAATCCATTTCGCAAACCCATAAGGGCCGCGAGGTGATGGAGACAGGGCAGAAAATGGTTCAAACCGCCGTGCTGGTGCGGGGAAATATCATGAACTGCATGTATCCTGTGATACGGGACAAGGAGACCATCGGGTATATCTGGGCCAACGAACTTGTTGAGGATATCAACCATCAGGCTAAAACATTAAAAAATAAATTTTACTTCATTATTTTTACGGGGGTGCTGATTTCATTTGTGGTCAGCACACTGATTGCAGGATCAGTTGCAAATAAGGTAAAACATATTAAAAACGGATTAAAGGCGATTCAGGAAGATCTGAATTACCAAATTTTACCAAGGGGAGGTGAAATCGGAGAAATCATCACTGCGGTTAATGATATGGCAACGGCCCTTTCAAAGAGGAAAAAATTGGAAGAACAAATGCAAAAGGCAGATAAAATGGCTGCCTTGGGTGAAGTTGCAGCCGGTGTTGCACATGAGATAAGAAACCCGTTAACGTCTATACGGGGATTTATTCAGCTCATTCAGGAAAATACAGAACCCCATGACAAAAATCATGAATATGCTGCCATTGCAAATTTTGAAGTGGACCGCCTCAACAAAATTGTTGAGGACCTTTTGTATTATGCCAGGCCTTCAGAACCCTTGAAGATTCACCAGGACATCAACAAAATGCTTGACAGTGTTCTCACACTCCTTCATTTTAAATTTGAAAAACAGGGGGTGGCTATTGAGAAAAATTTTCTTAACTCCTTGCCCAAAATTCCCATTGATGAAGAACAGATCCGGCAGGTTTTCATCAACCTTATCATAAATGCCATCCAGGCCATGGAGGATGGAGGAACGATACTTATCACTACCGATACTCTGGAGGATGATTTTGTAAGGGTTCACATTGAAGACAGCGGTCACGGTATTGAAAAAGAGAATATCAAACGGTTGTCCGACCCGTTTTTCACAACACGGGAAAACGGAACTGGTCTTGGACTTGCCGTAGTTCAACGGATCATAGATATGCACAACGGGTTCATGGATGTCTCAGTCTCCAGATTCAACGGAGCAAAGATCACATTGCATTTGTCGATAACAGAAACGGGAACCATAACCAATGGCGAATAAAAGAATATTAATTGCAGATGATGA
>DAOWDR010000637.1 GCA_030638935.1 Desulfobacteraceae bacterium
ACACGGCCTTTCCATCATTGAAGAGATCAGCAGGCAAAAAAACGGTGCCCCTGTAAACATACTAACCCATTGCAATGCAGGGTGGCTTGCCTGTGTGGAGTATGGTACGGCCACGGCCCCCATCTACACCGCCTTTGACAATAAGATAGATGTCCATGTCTGGGTCGATGAAACAAGACCCCTGAACCAGGGCGCCCGCCTAACGGCATGGGAACTTGGCAAACACGGGATCAATCACACCGTAATCACGGACAATGCCGGGGGCCATCTCATGCAGCACAGGATGGTGGACCTGGTGATTGTGGGAACGGACCGGACCACCAGGGCCGGAGATGTGGCCAACAAAATCGGAACCTATTTAAAGGCCCTGGCCGCCAGGGACAATGGGATTCCTTTTTATGTGGCCCTGCCCTCCTCCACCTTTGACTGGAGCATCACTGACGGTATAAAAGATATCCCCATTGAAGTGCGGGACCCCGATGAAATCCGGTATGTCCAGGGGCTTATCAACGGCAAAATCCAATCCGTGCTGGTGCCGCCGGAAACAAGTCCGGCAGCCAACCATGCCTTTGATGTAACCCCGTCCCGGCTGGTGACAGGGTTTATTACGGAACGTGGCATCTGCAAGGCCAGTGAAAAAGATATCATGGCCCTGTTCCCAGACAAAAAAATAGGGTAAAAGGCCACTCTAATTAAACTCCGCCCTTATGTCTTTTTTGCTGATTTTCCCCACAGAGGTTTTGGGGATTTCAGCATTTAAAATAATTTTTGAAGGGACCCCGTATTTCGGGATCTGGCCTTTTTCCACAAAGGTCATGCAAAAATCCTGGATATCGGTTTCAGATACCTTGTCCTGATACCCGTCCCGGAGCACCACCATGGCCAGGGGGCGCTCCCCCCATTTTTCGTCAAGGATGCCCACCACGGCCACCTCGGTAACAGCTTCATGCTGGCTGATAATATCTTCCAGTTCCAAAGAGGAGATCCATTCCCCTCCGGTTTTGATCACATCCTTGAGCCGGTCCGTGATCCTCAAATAGCCCTCATCATCAATGACCCCGATGTCACCGGTGTGGAGCCAGCCATTTTCCCAGAGCTCTTCACTTTGTTCTTCTGATTTGACATACCCCTGGGTGAACCAGGGCGCCCGGGCCACAACTTCTCCTGCAGTCTGGCCGTCATGGACAAGGGGATTTCCCTTTACATCCACTATTTCCAGCTGGACATTGGGTATTGGCAGTCCTGTTTTGCAGCGGATTTCCACCTGGTCTTCCTCCCCCCATTCCAGCATATGGGGCTTTAAATTGGCCAGGGTGAGCAAAGGACAGGTTTCCGACATGCCGTATCCGGTGTAAAGGTTGATGCCGTATCCAAGGGCTTCCCTGCAAAGACCTTTGGAAAGAGATGATCCTCCGATGATCACCTTCCAGTCCCTAAGGTCCAGATCTTTGATGTCAGGACTTGTGACCAGCATGTTCATGATGGTGGGAACACAATGGGAATAGGTTACTTTTTCGCCGACAATGAGCTTGAGGAGCATTTCAGGCTCGTACCTGCCCGGGTAGACCTGCTTGGCCCCCAACAGGGTCATGAGATAGGGCATACCCCAGGCATGGACATGGAACATGGGGGTTATGGGCATATAGACATCCGATGAAGAGATATTTGCCTGGGAGTCATAGGCGCAAAGGCCGGCCATGGCCCCATAGGTGTGGAGCACAATCTGGCGGTGGCTGAAAAACACCCCCTTGGGCAAACCGGTGGTGCCGGTGGTGTAAAAGGTGGTGGCCATGGTATTTTCATCAAAATCAGGAAAATCGTATTCAGGCTTGGTGTCGGAAATCAGGGCTTCATACTCACCGGAAAAGGAAAGGCCCGAGGCCGGAATCACCCCCGTATCAGACAGCAGGATCACCTGTTTCACCGTTTCAAACCGACTCTGCACAGATTCCAGCAGGGGCACAAACTCTTCATTGACTAAAATCACATCATCCTCGGCATGATTGATGGTGTAGATAAGCTGATCCGGGGTCAAACGGATGTTGATGGTGTGGAGCACCGCCCCCATCATGGGGATGGCAAAAAAACATTCCAGATATCGATGGGAATCCCAGTCCATGACGGCAACTGTGTCTCCGGGTTTCACGCCAAGCCTTTCCAGCATGGCTGCCAATTGTTTTACCCGCTGGCCAAAAGTTTTATAATCATATCGAAAGCTGTCCCTGTAAACAATCTCCTGGTTTGGTGAGTAAATCAAAGGGGTGTCCAAAAGCTGTTTGATAAGCAGGGGGTAATTGTAGGCACTCGGGGTCGGTGTGATAATTTTAGTTGTCATTATCTCTCCTTGATCTCTATTGGTTTTATGGATTTTTTTGCCTCTTCTTTTATATTTCTTCGGGTTTTATATTTCTTCGGTTTGGGGTTTCTTGAAAACCCCCGGGATTTTCTGGGCCAGAAGCAGGATGTACAGACCAATGCCTACCCCCATGCCCCAGGCAGGGCCAAATTTAGCAATGACCATGCCCACGAAAAAGGCATACCCCTGGGCAGCCGGGGTTTTAACCATGGAGATGGCCACATAGGCGCAGGCAAAGCCGGTGAGAATCAGGGTGATGGACAGAGCCACCGCCAGAAGCGGTTTCATGAAGGTGACCACCGGGACCAGGAAGATCAGGATAAAGGCGGGCCAATACCAGTTGAATGTGCCGGAAAATATGGAATCCATGTTTTTACGGCCGGATTTGTACCGCTCGGTTAAAAATACGTGGACACCGGTCCAGATGGGACCGTGGAGGGGGATAAAGGGACCGGCCATCAACAGATGACCCATGTTCCGGATAAAGAGGATGATATGGCTTTTTGTATTGTCCACCTCAATTTTTTCGTCTTTTCTCACTTCTCCTGCCTGTTCCAGAAGGGTGCTGCCAAGGACAAGGTCGCCAAAGATAAATATATAGATCATCAGGGCCAGGGGAAAGGCTTTTAGATAAACCGACATCTCGGGCCATCCGACAAAAAACGGAGAGACCGCTTTTATATAGGCTGTGATCTGGGGAATGTGCCAGCCCATCTGGATATCAAAGGAGAGTTCTCCGGAAAGAGGTCCCACAACGGCTGCCACCAGAAATCCCACCAACAGGGCCATGGAGCCCAGGAGGTTAAGAGCTTTATTGGTCTGTTTTGCCTTGGTAAACCAGAGGGAAAACATGAGAAGAAAGACCACGGCCCAGACAATGGGAAGGGTGATGGGCATGGTGGCCAACCGGCTGAATTCGGCATTAAAGGCTGCAATGGACCCGCCAAATATAATGGCCGCCCTAAGCTCCACCGGCACCCATTGGAAAAATCGCCTGCTAAGACCTGTAACGGCGAAAAATAAAAAAATAGCAGACACGCAGATGGTCACCGCCATCATGGCGTGTATGGCCGGCACCCCTGCCTCAAAGGTTCCTAGAAAAGCCATGACAAGGGGAAGGGCCGGGGTAAGCCAGCCCGGTGCATAGGGTTCACCGCAGATCACCGTGGGCACAACCCAGAGCCAGAACAACTGGATCAAAACCACGGCCCAGGCCACTTCAAAGGGAACCTGGAAAAATTTCATGGTAAGGGCGGCCACCACACCGCCTGTGGCCGTGGTTAACAAACCGCCCTGGATGATTTCAGGAAGTGAAAAATTCACATGGATTCCGGGGATACGGGTGGTAAATTTTCCCCAGCGAATACCGGGCTGAACTGCGCCGTCTTCTCTTTTCATGACCATTTTTTTCTCCTTTGTTGGGTTTTTTGGGATAAAGACCTATTTCCAGGTATAGGTCATTTAAGGAAAGGAGAAAATCGGCAGGATACCCATATTCGGGTATGGAAAAATATTAAATTTTTGTAGGTGGGTTCCCTACAGGTTCTTTGAATACTCCGGTCTCCACCCAGATAACTGCATGGCGGACAAGCTCTGTGGCATTTTTCAAATTCAATTTTTCCTTGATCCGTTCCCGGTAGGTGCCGATGGTCTTGATGCTGACATTTAGCTGGTTGGCGATCTGTTTGGAGGAGAGTCCCTGGCCGATGAGCTGGAAAATTTCAAGCTCCCGGTCCGTGATTCGTTTTAAAGGGGATTCATGGGCCAGTTTCGGCTGTTTCTGGAAAATATTGAGAATATGACTCATAATTCTGGGGCTGACGTGGATATGGCCTGCCATGATCCTGCGGATGGCCAGGACAACGGATTCCGAAGCTTCCTGCTTCATGATATATCCCTTGGCTCCTGCCATGATACACCGCTCCGCATGGAGGGCTTCGTCGTGCATGGACAGCACCAGGGAAGCGGTTGGTCTGTGACTGGCATGGATTTCCTTGACCAGGTCCATGCCGTTGCTCTCTTTCAAAGACAGGTCAACAATGACCAGATCAGGGTTTTGGGCCTCAATGAGTTCCAGGGCAATATCCACATTTTCCGCATCCCCGCACACAGACATGTCAGGTTCATGCTCGATCATCTCTTTCATGCCCATTCTGAAAATAGGGTGGTCTTCCACAATAAGAATCTTTAAACTGTCTTTTACCATGTATTATTTTTTCCTATAATTCTGGTTCCTGCCCGGCCAATTCCAGCCTTACCAGGGTACCGCCCTTTGGTGTCCTTTCAAACCCAAGACAGGCTCCGATCCTGTTGGCCCTGTAGGACATGATCCTAATGCCCATTCCCGGAATTTTTTTGAGATTGCCAGGACCAATGCCGTTGTCCTCTATGGTGAGTGTGACGGTTTTGGTTTGATTCGTCAAGGAGATACAAATAAGATCTGCCTTTGAATGTTTGACAGCATTGTGAACAGCCTCGTGTACAATATAATAGGCATGGGTGGCAACGGTGTTATCTTCAACGACCTGGGCCGTGTCACAGGAAAGGGTGCAATCAATATGAAACACCTCCCTGACATAGGCGGTCAGCTCCGCAAGGGAGGCATCAAATCCCCTGTCCCTCAAATTTACCGGGGACAGGCCCCGGGAAAGTCCACGGGTTTTATCAATTGCATCCAGAATCAGGGTCCGGATTTTTCCCGCCCGGTCGGTTTCGCTGGTGATTTGGTTGGCGATTTCCTTGGTCAGTGTATCTGTGGCTGCTTTTTCCTTTAGCCGCTGCTGGAGCATCTTTGTCATCAC
>DAOWDR010000095.1 GCA_030638935.1 Desulfobacteraceae bacterium
ATCTACAAGGAAAAGGCCATGGCCCACCTTGCCCGGACTGCGACCATTATCTATCTTTGTGTGGGTATGGATATTCTGACAACCCGGCTTTCAGATGTGATTGAAAGGGGGGTAGCCATAGACCCAGGAAAGGGGGTTGATGACCTTTACAAAGAAAGAGCTCCCTTGTATGATAAATATTGTGATATAAAGATTGATTGCAAGACAAATACCCCGGCACAAGTTGTAACAGCGGTTGAACAATATTTGTCATAAATACCAGGGAGGATGGTCATGGGTGAAATGCTTACCACAAAGCAGGTGGCAAAATTTTTAAGTGTAAATGAAAAAATGGTTTATTCACTTATTGCCGAAAAAGGCCTTCCCGCTTCCAAGGTTACCGGGAAATGGCTGTTTCCCATTGATCTGGTTCGTCAATGGGTTGAGACGGGGACGGAAAACTATCCGGAAATGGCAAAGCTGCCTCCCTACCACGGATTGGTACTCATTGCCGGATCAAACGACCTGTTGCTGGATAAAATTATTTCCACCTTTAATCTCAAACATGATGATCATATGGCCATGTTTGGCCTTGCAGGCTCCATGGGGGGGCTTAAGGCCTTGCGGCAGAACCTTTGTCATATTGCGGCAAGCCATTTGGTGGCGGATAACAAGGATTATAATTTTCCCTTTATTCAGGATGAAATGACCCCAATTCCTGCGGTGGTGAATTTTTGTTTAAGGGAGCAGGGAATTCTGGTTCAAAAGGGAAATCCTGAAAATATTCAATCTGTCAAGGATTTGAAACAGCCCCATATAAAAATGGTTAACCGCATGTTGGGAACAGGTACCCGCCAACTTTTTGATAAGGAATTAAAAAAGGTCGGCATCAAAGGGGAAACCTTAGACGGGTATGACAATTGCCTGTCAAGACATATGGATATAGGGCTGGCGATTTTAAGGGGAAAGGCCCAGGCAGGACCCGGGATTAAGCCGGTTGCCAAACTTCTGGGGCTTGATTTTATTCCCCTGTGCTGGGAACGCTTTGATCTGCTGATAGGTAAAGACCGGTTTTTTGACCAGGGAATTCAACTTTTTCTCTCCCTGTTAAAAGGCAAGGTGATTCAGGCCGCTGCCAAAGAATACGGGGGATATGACCTGTCTTTGACCGGGAAAATGGTTTACCCGGAACCGGCCACAGATCAAGAAGGCCAAGAAGATTTAAGTGTGGTCTAATTTAGTCCCATGCCAATGACAAGTCCAACGGCAATACCAAGTCCGATAAAAATGGATCCGACAACAATTCCAACGGCGATATTGTTGTCGGACAACTGTTTTGATGTATCAAACGGGGTCACGCGATCAAACAGTTTAAACCCTAAAAGCATAAAAATCAGTGTAAGAATTACTCCAAAAACTGCATATACAAAATTTGCCATAATGATTCCGGCTTCCATTATTTTAATACCCCTTTTATCTTGTTTATTTTATTCACGTATCCAATGGTTTCTTTACTATGTTTGCCTGTTACCTTAACAAGTGTTTTCTCAATAGATGACAAATGGTTTGGGTTCATATCAGTTTTTTCTGCAATTTTTTGAGCTTTAATGATATTTCCTTTACCTGCATTATAGGCTCCAAACATGAAAGCAAGTTTATCCATGAAAGGCCTTTTCGCCTTCCATAATTTCCATATTGCCCGGTCATAATAAATACCCGCTGCAATATTCCATTTGGGTTGCAGGGAAGATCCTTTTATTGAAGCGTTTTTATACTTAATTTCTTCAAATGTTTTTGGCATTATCTGCATGATTCCTTTTGCTCCAACATGGGATTTTGCATCGGAATTCAGGTTGGATTCTGCAATGGCCTGGGATTTAAAATATCGCCAGTCAAATCCGGGCCCAAAAAAATGTTTGGTGTATTTTTTAAAATAACCATCATACTTGGTAACCCTGTTGTATCGCTCAAATCCATACGAAGGAAATGGGTAGCACAAAAACAATACGAAGATGGTTATGATTAGCTTTGAAAAAAAATTCATAGCAGATAGTATCATATAAAATAAGGATACAAAAGGCATCAGTTAAAGGCAATCAAGAATAATTATC
>DAOWDR010000267.1 GCA_030638935.1 Desulfobacteraceae bacterium
CCTCGACCTCGTGCTGGATTTTGATATTTTTCCGGCCGAAAAAATCAAAGTCAGGTCTCAGCTCGGCAATTAGATCATCCAGCTCCGATCCCATGACAGTCTCTTTTTCAATGAGCAGGTCGGTAAGATCATGGAGAATGTCTATGTTTTCATCCAGAACCTTTTTGGCTTTCTTGTAGGCCCGGTCAATTATCAGGGCAATTTCCGAATCTATTTTCTGGGCAGTTGCCTCGGAATAGCTTTTAGCCTGGGTCATTTCCCTGCCGATGAAAATATTGTCATCATGGTCTTCATAGGAGAGCGGGGCCAGGTTGTCACTCATGCCGAAGCTTCTCACCATGCGGTTGGCCAGTTTGGTGGCCTGCTTGATGTCATTGGAGGCACCGGTGCTGATCCGCTTGAAGATAATCTCTTCGGCCACCCGTCCGCCAAAGGCAATGGCCAGTTCGTTCTCCAGCTGATCCTTGTATTTGAAATCCCCTTCTTCGGGCAAAAACCAGGTGACACCGGCAGCCCGTCCTCTGGGGATAATGGTGATCTTGTTGACCGTATCGGTATTTGGCAGAAACCTTGCCACCAGGGCATGGCCGCCTTCGTGGTAGGCGGTTGTCCTTCTTTCTTCTTCCTTGATAACCTTGGATTTTCTTTCAAGGCCCATGTAGACCTTGTCCTTGGAATCTTCAAAATCTTTCATGGTCAGTTTTTCATGGTCCCGCTTGGCTGCCAGAAGGGCAGCCTCATTGACAAGGTTTTCAAGGTCTGCACCGGAAAAGCCCGGGGTTCCCTTTGCCAGAATTGTGGTGCTCACGTCACTGGCCAGGGGGGTCTTTTTCATGTGCACCCGCAGGATGCCTTCCCGGCCTTTGATGTCCGGCATGTCCACAACCACCTGGCGGTCAAATCGTCCAGGCCTGAGCAGGGCCGGGTCCAGAACATCGGCCCGGTTGGTGGCTGCCATGAGGATTACCCCTTCATTGGATTCAAACCCATCCATTTCCACAAGAAGCTGGTTTAAGGTCTGTTCCCGCTCATCATGCCCGCCGCCCATGCCTGCACCCCTCTGACGGCCCACTGCATCAATCTCATCAATGAAGATGATACAGGGTGCGTTTTTCTTACCCTGGGCAAACAGATCCCTCACCCGGGAGGCTCCTACACCCACAAACATTTCAACAAAGTCCGAGCCGGAAATGGTGAAAAAAGGAACCCCTGCTTCTCCGGCCACTGCCCGGGAAAGAAGGGTTTTACCTGTACCGGGATTTCCCACCAGCAAAACACCTTTGGGAATTCGGCCGCCCAGCCGGGTAAATTTTTCCGGGGTTTTTAAAAATTCTACGATCTCTTCCAGCTCTTCCTTGGCCTCATCAATGCCTTCCACATTGTCAAAGGTGACTTTTTCTCCCTTGTCATCCAGAAGACGGGCACGGCTTTTTCCAAAGGACATGGCTTTTCCGCCACCGGCTCCCCCCTGCATCTGGCGCATGAAGAAAATCCATACACCAATGAGAACTATCATGGGCAGCCAGGAGACCACAATGGACATGAGCCATGAGGATTCAGCCGGGGGTTTTGCCTTGATGGCGACCCCGCTGGTTCTCAGCACTTTGATCAGTTCCCCGTCATCCGGGGCAAAGGTTTTGTATTTGCCTCCGCTGCTGTCGGTGACATACAGCTCCTGTCCCTGGATTACCACATCCTGGACCCGGCCGTTTTCTACCATTGACAGAAATTCTGAATATCCTACTTCTGCCTGTCCGACCTGTTGCTGGTTGAAAATATTATAGAGCATGACCATCATCATGACAATCACCAGCCACAGGGAAATATTTTTATAGAATTGGTTCAAAGTGTTTCCTCTCTTTTTCGTTTCTTTTTTTTAATTGATGGAATCAATAAAACTTGAAATATATATAAACATAAAATTCGAATATACAAGAAATATTTTTTTAACTTTTCCCCTTTGGATTGTTGGTTGCGTCCCGCCTTAACTGCTTTTTAGCCTTGCCCAGTTCCCTTAAGGGCAAGACCTCTTTTTGAATACAGAGCAGCTCTTGGGTCTTGTAAACCCGAATCTGTCCCGGCAGGTCAAGACTTTTGCCTGATTCCGACCTGTTCATAAAGGTAAGGATCTCCTGGATATGGGCCAGGGTGATCCTTCTTAGATCCTGTTTAACATGGGAAATGGCCTGGCGCAGGACCCGATTGACAAGGGCTGGGTGGTTTTGGGTCAGTTTTGGGATTGACAGAGCCACCATATTCTTATTTTGTTCTATCCTAGAGAGGTTAAAAACACTGGTGGCCTGGTCTGCCAAAAAATCTTCTTCCTGACGGAGGATATGGCTGAGGCGGTTCAGGTTGGATTTTATTTCAGGATTAAAATTTTGCTCAAGCTGGGGAATTAAACTATGACGGATTTTATTTCGTAAATATTTATC
>DAOWDR010000389.1 GCA_030638935.1 Desulfobacteraceae bacterium
AATAATATTCTCAAAAAGACCCTGGATATGTTTCCCCATGATGGACAGGGGGCAGGGGTTGCCGACATATTCGACCTGAGACGAAAAAAAGATCGGGCATATCTGGGCAAAGTACATGACTCTCTTGTAAAAGAGTCCCCGGTCACATACGGGATTCGGCCTGAAACTCTTTTAATTGGAAATGCCCTTGAAGGTTATGATGCCTGTAAGGATATCGTGGGTGCGGACCAGGGGCAGATTATATTTTCATCAAAATCTTTTGAAAAATACAAAGCCTTTACATCCAACCCGGCCATGGCTTTTTACGTTAAAGATGTCTGTCTCAATGTTTATGGCAAAGCCATTGGCCCGAATATTGAAATTGCCGATTGCCAGGGGGCTGACTCAACTGATCCTGCCCAGCTGAGTCAGATTGTTAAATATATTGAATCAGCCAATCTTATAGTCTATTGCATTAGTTCCAGAATAGGGCTCAGGCAATCTGATCTGGGTTTTTTAAAAATTATAAAACAACTGGGATTGATTGAAAATATATTGTTTGTGAACAATTGCGATCTAACCGAACACGAGAATCTTGCTGATCTTTTACATATTGAATCAAAAATTCGCCATGAACTAAAATTTTTGACGCATAGTCCTAAGCTTTATTCATTTTCAGCCTTATTTTCTTTATTCCAGGCCTTGGGGCCCCGCTTGCTCCAAAGGGATGCCAAACGGTTAAAATTGTGGCAGGAAGACAAAAAAATGATCGAGCATTGCAAGGACAACAGCCAGGCCTTCCATCAAACACTAGATCACCTGCTGGAAAAAAATCATTATGATCTGCTTTTATCAAATCATTTGGAACGAATCAGGATTGTGGCAGATGAACTGAACAAAAAATCTGATATCTATCTTGGCTTACTTGGTGCCGACATGGATGGAGAAAAAAAAACCAGGATTCAATTAAAGGAAATGAGCGAAAACGCATCCAGGCTCAAGTCCATTGTGGATAATTCAATAGAAGGGGCAGTGTCAGGCCTGGTAAAAGAGATCCAGCTAAATTTGAAAAAAGCCTTTGCCCGGGATTCAATTAATATCGGGAAACAGGTGCGCAGGTTTATTAAGCAGACTCCTATAGATGCAGAACCTTACCGATCCCGGATAAAAGAGGTGGGTCTTAAACAAATATTGTACCTGATGTTCCAGGACTTTAAACAAAAAATTGATTTGTTTTCCCTGGAACAGATTGATCCTGAACTAAAAAAATTGATTGAAAGACAGGAAAACAGGATACATGCTTATTTCCAATCCCTGCTTGATTCCTATCAGATTGATTTTTTAAAGCTAAGTAACAAAGGACAGGATACAAAATTATTTTCAGATCTCTTTCCCGGCCAATTGATAAAAAAAGATCCTGGGTCCATTAAGGCTTTGGACATCCAGGGAATTAAAAAAATTTTGGGCCTGAAACTGCCTGGAACTATATTTACTGCAAGATATACCACTAAAATGCGAGCCAATGCCTTAACAGGCCTGGGGTTTCAATCCGTTGTTCAGCTCATTTCCTCATTGGTGGACAAACATATCCGTTTTTCATTTACACCGGGATTTGACAGGGCTGCTTTAAAAATTAAAAAGGAAAGCCTTGTATCCATTCAACACCAGATAGAGGTTTATCATGATAATTTGAACACCCTTTACTTCATGCCGCTGATAGAGGCAGTCACCAGGGATTTTAAGGAAAAAATTTATCAGCGGTTTGCCTTGTACGAGTCTTTAAATGAAGATATGGAAACGCTTTTTTCCTTGAAACAAAGTGAAAAAATTGTCCAGCAAGAAAAAATTTGTAAAATTAAAGAAAAGATTTATCATATTATCAATCAGTTGGATATCTGTTCAATTGATTATCAATTTCCAGGCATAAAAAATGATTGAGTTTTCATTTATTTATGATAGTAAATATCTATTGTTTTTCCATTGGTGTTAATCTTAATGTTTATCCTTTTCGGGAATGAAGAATGAAACGATTTGGTGCCACACAGATAAGCTGCAAAAAAATGGACGAGAACTATTTTTTTCTCATGCGGCTTCATCTGCTGATTGTTATGGTGAAAGCCAAACTCAAAGGGTACCCGGGAGGAGATTTTAGAAAAGAGGCTGTTCTGGAAAATGCTGCAAGTATTTTTAAAACCATCCCGAACATAGATATTTCCTTTCTCGGGGACACATCTTCCCATCTTTTCAAGGAACGTGTTAAATTATTAAGTGTCATGGCAACTGCGATTATTTGTGAAGACTACCCTTTGGGTATTCACCGACGGGAAGCTGTTATAGACAATATTGAGATTATTATTCAAACAGCATTCCCCAGGCAGAAATTATCTTTGTTCCATGATGTACTGATGGCAGCCTGATGCCTTTTTGTCCTTTGCGGAGGTAAAATCATTATTCAGAATGTTAAAATAATGGTGGTAGATGACGATTCTGAAATGCGTAATCTGATTGTAAATGCCTTAACCTATTGCGTGAACCGGGAAGTTTTATCCTTTGAAAACGCTCAACTCGCATGGCAGTATTTACAGGATGGTGGTGATGCAGATATCGTAATCTCCGATGTTGATATGCCGGATATGAGCGGGTTTGAATTGATGGCAAAGGTAAAAAAACAAACTCCTGAAAAAATTTTCATTATCATGTCCGGTGTGGATACCAATGAAGGAAAGGCCGAACTTGCAGGAGCAGACGCTTTTTTAGGAAAACCCTTTGCCATAAACGATCTGTTCAATCTTGTTCAATGCTATGTTGTGGGCTGACCTTTTTTGTATTGTCTTTTAATGGTGGGTAAGACCAAATCAGATAATTGTGAAGGCTTAAAGGGTAATTGTTTAAAAAGCTTTTGCTCAAGATCCAGAGTGTTATCCCACATGACTTGAATCCTTTGTTTGAACTCGGGTTTGGTACCATATCTGACCATAATATATTCCCGGCGCTTCTCTAGAGAAACTATTTGATCATGTAAAACCCTTTTATCTGCATAATTGACAATTTCCGTTTCTGATAATGGACTTTCCCTGGTGCAGGTATCAAGAATGACATGCTGGCGGATGATATCTCCAATTTCCGGATACCCAAGATCATTAAGGAGAATACCGCCTGTCTCGGAATGCACCTCTCCTGTGCTAAAACTTCTTGTCTTGGTGATATCGTGGAGAAGAGCAGCAGAACCAACAGCCAGTACATTGATGTCGGGAAATTTTTTTTCCAGGAATTGGCAAAGACACAATGCAACATTGCTGACCATTATTGAATGGTCAATGATGTGATCCATCATATCCATCCCTTGGATAAGGCTGAAGCACTCCTCTTTGGTCGGTGTATTCATTCAATCCCATTATATCCTAGGTTAAACAAAAATTAGTATTGAAGTTATACCCTTTACTGTTATTATTAAAAAGACCTTTTTAAAATAATCAGATTCAAAATAACCAAATTCAAAATATTCAGGTTTAAGAATAACCTAGGATTGTAAATGTTAAAAAAAATTATTTCAGGTGGACAGACCGGAGCGGATCGGGCAGCAATTGATCTTGCAATAAAATTAAGTATTCCCCATGGAGGCTGGATTCCCAAAGGAAGAAAAACAGAATCCGGGCCATTGCCCCTGGAATATCGGCTAAAGGAAATGGATACCAGTGACTACCCAAGTCGAACAAGGCAAAATATCATT
>DAOWDR010000069.1 GCA_030638935.1 Desulfobacteraceae bacterium
GCCCCCCTGCCGGAACTTACTGGAATATTAAACATTCCTTTAGAATCATAACAAAACAACTCGCTAACCCATTTGCTTAAGGTTCACCTTATTGTTTTGTTTGAAACTCACCTTATTGTTTTATTTAAGGCTCACCAAATTATAATGTATCAATAATATAGATTTTTATTTTATCAATCTGCTTGATTGTAATTTGATACATACCATGCTAAATCTCGCTCACAAAATTATTGGATGATGGTATATTTTTTAGTCTGCACAAATGGGATGGACAATTGTGCCAAAAGATATTGATGTTGATTTTTGTCTTTAAAAAAATAGAAATTCCGATATAGTGGAGGCATGAAGATGATCTTTCCTGAAAAATCAAACAAAACTCTGTTACCAAGTATATTGGTTTTTATTGTTGTCTTTTTATTTTTTACAACAAATGTTAGCTCGGAACCCTCAAGTGCGAACATGGTTCAAGCGGTCATGTGTGAATCCATTGAAAATTTTCAACCCCTTAACCCGGCTGTGGCCTTTTCAATCTCCCTGGGAGAGGTTTATTGTTTTTCAAATTTTGATCCTGTTGTTAAAAAAACCTATATTTTCCATAAATGGTACAAAAAAGATAAGTTAATTTTCACCATGCGGCTCACCCTGTCTCCTCCCAAGTGGTCCTCTTTCAGCAGGATACAACTCCGGGATGCTGACAAGGGACCCTGGCGGGTTGAAATACTGGATGCCGATGATACACTATTAAAAATATTAAGATTCAGTATGGTCGATTAATTGACAATGGAAGCGCTTTTTTATTTATTCTCAGGATTTCGCTGGCAGGATGCATTGGATATCCTGTTGAACGCTTATATTTTATTCCGGCTCTATGTGCTTTTCAGGGGCACCAATATTATCCGGGCGCTTTTGGTCATTTGCGTCCTCTGGACCATTAGCCAGGCTGCTGTCTCCCTTGGTCTTATCATAACCAACTGGGCAATGCAGGGGATTATCACGGTTGCCGCTTTGATTGTCATCATTGTATTCCGAAATGAAATTTCCAGCGTTCTCCAAGCCAAAAACCTGAAATCATTGCTATGGGGAATACCCCGGCATCAATTTAACACGCCCTTGAATGTTATTGTTGAAAGTGTCTATGAATTGGCCAGAAAAAAGATCGGGGCCTTGATCGTGCTGCCGTTAAAGCAGGGACTGGACAACGTGGTTCAGGAAGGAATTCCCATAAAGGGCAGGTTGTCACAGGAAATGCTGGTGAGCATTTTCTGGCCCGACAATCCCTTGCACGACGGCGCTGCGGTTATACAAGGGAAGAGGATAACCAGCGCAGGAGTAATTCTCCCATTGTCAAAAAGAGAAGATCTGCCCTCTTTTTTCGGGACCCGTCACCGGGCAGCTTCAGGGTTGACAGAACTTACAGACGCTCTGGTGATTGTTGTTTCAGAAGAACGGGGAGAAATCACTCTGTTTAAAGGGGATAACCCCCATATCATCCATAATCGACTGGCCCTTGGAAAATTACTCCAGGAATATGCAGGAGATGAAGCCCCAAAAGGAATCCAACGCCAGACAATAGAATTGCTTGCGGCCGGATTGATCAGCCTCCTTTGCTTCACAGGGATATGGCTTAGTTTTTCAAAGGGAATGGAAACCCTGGCAACAAAAGAGGTTCCCGTGGAATTTATAAACCCAGATCAAAAAATGGAAATCATATCATCTTCTGCATCCAATGTGAAACTGTTGATCAGCGGGGCCAGACCCTTAATCAATGCCATCAAGCCGGAACAGATCAATATTAAACTAAACCTGTCACAGTCTGTTGTCGGGATAAACAAGTTGTCCATCACCAGGGAAAATATCCTGCTTCCCCCGGGAATCCGGCTTAAGCAAATAGAGCCCCAGGAACTTGAGATCACCCTGGATACCCTCATTGAAAAAGAGGTCCCTATCCAGCCTAATTGGATAGGGAAATTGCCCAGGGGCCTGGTCATGAATGAGGCCACAGCAACCCCGGCAACCGTTCGAATAACAGGAGGAGGCCTGGCACTAAAAAATATTTCAACTATTTTTACCGAACAAATATCTTTGGACAAACTCATGGAATCAGGAACGACCAATGTTGTTTTGGTTCTGAATCCGGCTTCACTTAAGCTGAAAACAAAGGATACAATCCAAATTAAATATTTTATAACAAAAAGATCTTCTTTGTTATAAAATGTTTATTTTAAATTATAGTTTTAAATCCATTCTTAATGACGATCTTGCAAATTTGGCTGACCCGATCACAGGCCAAGGGAAAATTCCATTTATCCTTGGCCTGCTCCCCCACAAAATTTGAAGCGGCCCGAATTTCAATCATGGGCACATCATACAAAGCCGCCACATGAAAGGCTGCTGCCCCTTCCATGGATTCCATTACAGGAGAAAAACGTTTGTAAATTTTTCTGGCATGACTATGGGAAGCGGTAATGGATGATACCGTGATAAAATTGCCCCGGGCAATGGGGTTGGAAAATTTTCGTGTCAAAAGTCCATAATAGATATCTGAAAGGTTTGGATCAGCGGGATAGATTCCCCGGCGGGTTGAGGAACGGTTTTCAATAAGGTCAAATGGCAGGGGAGAATCCTCCGAAGTATTGCATCCCACCCCGGTATGGATATACTGCTCCTGGGTGGCAATACCAATGTCACCAATGCCGATATCCCCCCCAATGTCATTGGCGCCAGCCTCGGAATAAGCAAAGGTCCCTGCAATTCCGGTGTCCAGGATAAGCTTAGGTCTTGTATGTTCCAGATAAACGGTCAGGCCGTGGGCGGTATTAAAGACCCCGGGGCCTGAAATCATACAATCAAAGTGTGTATGATCAAGGATTCCCGAGTACAGGGTCAGTCCGGACGGGGTTTTTCGCCTGACCAATCCGCTGGCATGATCTAAAAACCCGGCCAGCTCAAATTGAGTGGCACAAAGGATTAACCCCTTTGACATGATCTCATCACACGGCTTTAAGCAATTGATGGATTGCATTGAGGGCCATGTGATACCCATAATGCCCGAATCCGGTAAGCTGACCAGTGACAATATCAGCGATCATGGATTTATGACGGAAGGGCTCCCTCTTGTGGATATTGGACAAATGGACTTCTACAATGGGGCAGGACAATAGGAGCAATCCGTCCCGCAGGGCAACAGAGGTATGGGTCAAGGCACCTGGGTTGATAATAACACCGGCAGGATTTTCTTCAAAAATTTCATGGATTTTGTCAAGAATCACCCCTTCGTGGTTGGACTGGAAAAAGGTAAGCTCCAGGTCCAAATCCTCTGCTACATAGGCCAGTTGCCGGTTGATCTCATCCAGGCCAAGAAATCCATATACTTCGGGCTCACGTTTCCCCAGCATATTCAAATTCGGACCATTTATCACATACACCCGTGATTTTGAATTTTTCTTTTCAGTGCTCACCCTAAGTTTTGTCCTTCCACACCCGTTTATATCTCTTAGCTGGCTATCAATTACTGGTTATCTACTGGCTATCAACGGGAAAAGCTTAGTTTTCCATTGCTTTTCCCGTTGATCTTTTTTGTCAATTAACTTGTTTTTGCCGCCTGTATCCCCAATTCAAAGGCCTTAAGGTTCTTTTCAAGAAAGGCTGGTTTGGTCCTGCGACGGATGGCCTCAATAACATTTTCCTTTGTAAAC
>DAOWDR010000434.1 GCA_030638935.1 Desulfobacteraceae bacterium
AAACCCTTTCACCAATCTCCTTCCAGTTCAGGACTTCGCCGGGTTTAAGCTTAAGCTTTTCATCTGTAATACTATAATAATCGTTAAGGAGATCATGGTATTTGTCAAGGACACCAACACGATTTGCAACATCCAGATAAACGTTCATGAAGTCCCGTGATTCACCGACAGGTTTTGCAACTGGGTTTTGCAGATGAACATACCAATCTTCATAGGATGGGCTTCCATTAAAGAAGAAACTGTCAATTTCTGACGACCAGGTGTCTTTTTCAAGATAGGATGTATCGGGAAGAATGATATCACCAATGGCCTGGTCGGTTTCATTAACCCAGATATCACTTAGTACAACAAAACAATCTTTGAAATTATCCAGGGCAACATCCCAGTCAGAATTACTGATAAGAAAGTTCACTGCTATTCCAAAAATCATCTCGGGTTTAACCTTTTCAACACCAAATTTATCCTGGATATAATCTTTTTCTTTAACATAGGGTATATGGGAAAGAGTGGAATGTGACCAGAATTCAACGCAGCCTGAATTGGTACATGGATAGCTTGGTGGATGGACAGGCCATGGATCATGGGAATAAAATACCGAAGGAACTATAACGCCGTCTTTACCTACCTTGGGCAGACGTTCGTATTCACCGCCGGGGTATTTTCGTCTGATTGACGGCCAGCCCATTGTACCACCGGGCACATCTTCAGCACCAACTAACTGACTGATAAGATCGATTGACGCAACCTGATGAATTCCATTTGAATGGCCCTGGGAACCACGGAATGTTACAGAGGATACCGGTCGGTAGGGAAATGTTTGTCCCTCTATTGTAATGTTGGATCCAATCTGGGCATTATCAACCCAACCCTTTGCAACTTCAAGAATGGTTCCCACAGGAACCGTACTTATATTAGATGCCCATTCAGGCGTAAACTGTTTTAAATGTTCTTTTAATGCCATAAAGCATGGCCGGCATTTTTCGCCTTTATGCTCATAGTCACCCTCGAGGGAAAAATCTTCAAAGGCGATGGATGGATCATCAAAAACTTTTATCTTTTTTGCTTTTTCATCAAAGACAAGGGGCTTGTCGGTTTCTTCATCACGGATAAAAGTGCCGTCTTCCCGTATCAAATAAACAAAGTTTGTTTTTGCCCTAAGATAAAGTTCGTCGATCTCTCCTCTGATATTAAGGATGTAGTTTGCAATGGCAAGTCCGACTGCAGTGTCGGTTCCCGGAAGAAGAGCAACCCATTGAGTAGCCTTACCCCCTGCAAAGTTACCCATTGGATCAAAAACTATCTCTTTTATTCCCCGTCTAACACCATCGGCCCTCAGTCTTGCATTGGTCATGGCTGAATGTCCTGAACCTGTTCCCTTGCTGGAACCCCATTTAAGAACATACTTTGTGTATCGCCAGTCAGGTGCTATTGACCATGCACCATGGATCAGGCCTCCCAGCATATGGGCAGCATTGCCGCAGTGCAGACTGCCCCCGCCAATGATAAAGTTACCATTGTTGGGTACGCCAAAAGCCTTTGCATAGAAATAAAGATGATTATGGGGACCGTCACTTGCCCGCATGGTCTGGTTTGTGAAGAGGATTTTATTCGGGTTATCCTCCATAATCTTTTTCATCCTTGTGGATATCTCTTCAAGTGCCTCTTCCCATTCAATTTCTTCCCATTTAGGATCAACTCCAAAACCTTTTTCAGGATTGGTTCGTCGAAGAGGTTTTTTAATGCGGTTGGGATCATGGTAGTACATAAGCCCTGCGATTCCTTTGCCGCAGAGACCGGCCCCAGTACCACCCATGGTACTTTCTTTTATACCTTCAATTTTTACCGGCACACCGTTCACCACCCGCACCCTTGCAGCACAGCCGCAATAACATACGCCACAGGTGGTATTTACCCATTTGTCTTCCCAAATTTCATCTGTTTTATAGGTCATCTTTCCCCCTGTTCATTAATCGATATAATAGACTGCAGGTTCAGTTCCAAATTCTTTCCGGAGCTGTTTACCCTTTTTCTCCATGATGAGACGGCTGACTTCACTTTCAGGGTCACTAAGATCTCCAAAAACCCTTGCGCCGACCGGACAGGCAGTTACGCAGGCAGGTGTCGCATCATCGTCCTGACCCGGAGTAAGACCTTTTTTGAGGCCTTCATCAACCCTTTCAGAACAGAAATTGCATTTAATAACCGTTCCCACTTTAAGGGGGTAAAGCTTTTCACCAAGCAGTTCCATCTCGGTTTTACCCTGGCCGGGAAAATACTCCCTGTCTTTTACTTTCTGGTCATAATAGGTTCTCTGCTGATAGGGACAGCTCACAAGGCAGGCCCTGCAGCCGACACATTTATCATCATCGACCACGACAATACCGTCTTCCCTGATATAGGTGGCTCCTGTGGGACATGCTTCCACACAGGCCGCATCAGAGCAATGATTACAAAGAACCGGATAGATCAATTTGCTGGATGTCGGGAATTTCCCGGTTTCTCCAATGAGCACCCTGTTAAAGAATACTCTTGGAGGAAGAAAATGTTCCTCTTTACATGCGATGGTGCAGCCCCAACAAGCAATACACCTTTTTACGTCGATTACCATTCCCCATCTAGGCATAACAACTCCTTTTACGATTAAAAAGTTATCCCTTCATTGACCCTTGCAAAAACCCGCCTAGAGATCAAATAATTCCACCTCTTCAAACCCTCTTTTTACGCACACAATATTAGCCTCTAACTTTTTGCCTGAAAAATAGTCCTGGAGCGCATCACAGCAGGGTTCAATATCAAGCAGCCCGGACATTTTTGCAAATGCCCCCACAATAACCGTATTGGGTATGGCAAGCCCTATCTCTTCCAATGCGATTTTATTGGCATCAATAACAGCCAGTCTCTTTAAATTCTTATGGTATATGTCCCCCGGGTCAGCAGAATCATTGAGCAGCATCATTCCTCCGGGCAAAAGGCCTTGAAATACTGCTGTTGAATCCCTCTGGGACGGATCCAGTACGACCAGGATGTCCGGGTTATAAATCTGTGTTTTTTCCCTGACCGGCTTGTGAGAAAATCGACCAAATGCGGTTACCGGTGCCCCACGCCGTTCAAACCCGAACATGGGAAAACTTGCACCAAATTGCCCGGTTAGAACAAAGGCATTGGCAAGAATTTTTGATGTCGTAACAACACCCTGGCCTCCTCTACCATGAAATCTGACTTCACTCATTATCGCGTCTCCTTTAATCTTCTTCAGATAGCGGAAGCTGACATTCTGCCTCCAGTACACTCAACCCGCCAAGCAGGCAGTATTCATAATCAATATCATCCTGGAGAATCTGAAGATCTGCTTCACTCAAATGAGCAAATTTTTTCATCAGCTCTGTATAGGTTGCTACAGGTTTGGGTTTTTTTACAGTTTTGGTCATTCTGATTCTGCCGTTAATTGCTTCCCACAGGGGGAAATAATTGCTCTTTACCGCCCTGCGACAGGCTTCAATGGTATTATGCGGTGCCAGTCCCCATCCAGTGGGGCAAGGAGCAAGTATATGGAGGAAACAAAAGCCCTGGTTTTTCATCTCTTTTGCTTTTTTCAGTTTTTTCGCCAGGTCATCCAGGTCGCTCAAGGTTGCCGTTGCCGTATAGGGAATCTTGTGCATGGCCATTTTAAGGCCCAGATTCATTCTCCTGAGATTTTTCCCCTGGGTGGCAGCAGCCCCATAGGGAGTTGTGGTTGTGGTTGCGCCGAAAGGAGTGGTGCCACTCTTTTGGATACCGGTATTCATGTATCCTTCATTATCATAACAGATATAAATAAAGGGCTCGTTCCTTTCCGCCGCACCTGACAGGTTCCCAAACCCGATATCGGCTGCGGTTCCATCGCCGTTGAAACAAACCACTGTGTTATCGATACCCGCCTTTCTGTAATATCTTGCAAGGCCCGTGGCATTTGCAGCAGCCCCGGTCATCAGGGTTCCAAAATAGGAAAGTGAATGCCAGGATTGATTATTCTGTCCAAGAAGTACAGGCGCTGAACAGGAAGGGGTGCCTGTAATCACAATATCATTTCCCATTACCTGGGGAATGAATCTCAATAAAAGTTCAAGCCCGCAGCCAGGGCAAAATGCCACCCCCTTGGAAAATGGGTCTTCATGAACAAGGTGATCCAATACCTTGGTAGGTTTGACTTTCTTTTTTTCTGTCATCTTATTGCCCTCCCGTTTTTTCGGAATCAGATTGCGAATCAGGTTCATTGGCTTCCGGATAGCAAACCCATGTTACTTCACGGACATCTTTTCCAGCAGCAAGATCGCAAAGGGTATCAATCATTAGCCCCACATTATCTGTGGTAATGTCTGTATTTGCGATACCGTCAATAAAACTGACCATTTTGGAGCCTTCAAGCTGGGTCTCAAATGCTTTAAGCTCTGTATAAATAGGGCCGCCTTTAAACCCGAATGCCAAACTTCTGTCCAAAACCCCAATGGCTTTTTTACCTTTAAGGGCAGCCACCATGCTTTCCGAGGGAAAGGGGCGGTACATTCTCATTTTCAAAAGACCGATTTTGATACCGGCATCCCGTTTTTTATCAATCACGGTTTTAATGGTTCCGCACATGGAACCTGAACCCACCAGAACAACATCGGCATCATCCATTCTGTATTCTTCAACCTGACCGCCGTAAGATCTTCCAAATATGTCGTTATACTCTTTGTCTATCTTGTCAAACAGCTCCTTTGATCTTTCCATGGCAGATACGTGCTTGTGTCTCAGCTCAAGATATCCGCCCAGAATACCATGGGAACCGCAGCCCAGTTTCCCGCCGGGTACAAGCTTTGTTCTTTCAGGCTGGTCTTTTAAGACAGATAAAAAGGTATCCACATCCTCCTGGAAAGGTACATCAACCCCCTCGGACAGATAGGAAAGATAGAACCCGTCATAATGCACCATCACCGGCACCTGGATGTCATAATCCTCTGCCAGGCGGTATGCCTGGATAACCAGGTCCATAACCTCCTGGCAATCTTCAGCTATCAAAAATATCCATCCGCTATCCCTGGTGGAAATCATGTCCTGCTGGCCCGAGGATACCGCTATAATACCCGGTGTTTCCCGGTTCACATTTACCATTACCACGGGTGCCCTGGCCCCTGCTGTTGCAAGAACGGCATCATACATAAAGGCAAGCCCCCAGGAAGAGGTGGCGGTAAATACCCGGCCTCCTGCAAGGGAGGCTGCCATAACAGCGTTCATGGCCGAGTTTTCACCTTCAACAGTAATCAGCTCGCAATCCATTTCGCCTGTGGCATGAAATTTAGAAATCTGCTCAATTATTTCTGTCTGGGGAGTAATGGGATATGCTGCCACAACGTCGGGCCGGACAAGTTTCGCCGCAATGGCTGCTGCCCCGTTTCCGGTAATTACCTTAATCTGTGTTTTGGCTTTGGCTTTTGTTATCATTTTTTAAAATCTCCCTCTGATATCATGGCAATGGCATCCTTGGGACATTCCTTGGCACAGATCCCGCATCCTTTACAGAAACTTAAATCTGCCTCAAAATGGGTATCCCCTTTCATCTCAACCACCTGGATGGGACAATAAATGGCACAAAACCCGCAGAATATGCATCTATCCTTATCCACCACCGGACGCTTGGTTCGCCAATCTCCGGTATCGCTACACATCAACGGATCATTTGCATCAGACCACGGGCCTTCATGCTTAAAATACTTGTTTGACGGCATACACCCCCCCCTTATTTGCGAATATGATAACCCTTTATGAAATGCGCTAGATTTTGCATCTATTTCATAGCTATTAAATAGCGGCAGACTAATTGCATTGTCAAGCAAAAAAAAGTGATCAATGCAAATACAATATCAAAATTAAACTGTAAGAAGTGGTACTTAAAGGATTCACGCAGGTTTCGTAATATTCCAATTAGTTGATAGATCAACTAATTATATTTGGGACAGAGAATTATTTCTATTCTTTTGTATACATCACAAAAAATTAGATTGGGCTTGAATTAGAAAAGCAAAATCATACCCCTGATTTTTCCCCTTCCAAAGGCAGGCGGATTATAAATTTAGCGCCGGAACCCAGGGTAGATTCCACGCTCATTTCACCACCGTGATTTTCGGTGATGATAAAATAAGACACACTCAGCCCCAAACCTGTACCCACTCCAGCAGGTTTGGTTGTATAAAATGGCTCAAATATACGTTTGCGGGTCTTTTCATCCATACCCGGGCCATTGTCCTCTATCTCCATACAGACCATTTGCCGTTCTTTTTCAAACTTTGTCCGGACAATGAACACAGGGTTCTCAACTCCCTCTTCCTGCATGGCCTGGGCGCCGTTTCTGAAGACATTGAGCAGAACCTGCTGGATTTTTGCTCCTTCACAGGGCACAGGCGGCACCTTTTCTTCATGCTCCTTTCGGATCTCTATCATCTTGAAGTCGTAGTGCTTCTTCAAATCAAAGTCCGTAGCTGCCAGTTCAAGAATTTTGTCGACCAGTTCTGAAAGAAGGTGGGAAGACACCCGGGCATCACTCTTCCGGGCAAAACTGAGCATGTTGTCCACAATGGCCGCCATCCTCCGGCCTGACTCTGTGATAGCCGTGATCATACTCCCAATGCCCCTCTTATCCATAAAGGCTTTGATATCATCCATATTTATGCCTAATTCCTTGGCAGCTTTCAGGTTAGCCGGCATCTGAATATCGGTCAAACGATTGTTCATGACACCGGCGTTCTGGATCATACCGGCCAGGGGGTTGTTGATTTCATGGGCCATGCCTGCGGCAAGGCCACCCACAGAGAGCATTTTTTCCGACTGTATCATCATCTCCTGGGTGCGTTTATACTCGGATATATCACGAATTGTTCCCTGGAGCATTGTTCGCCCGCCTATTCTCACCCTGGTAGCAAGGACACTGGCATAAAATTTTTCACCATCCAGGCGTTTATGTGTCCATTCAAATAAATTTGACCCACTCTCCAAGGCTTTGGTTATCATCTGTTCGGCTTTTTCCGATGACGACCTGTCATCGGGCTGATATTGAGGAGACAAATCAGCCGGAGCAAGCCCGAAAAGCTGTTCTTTGGATTCAATGCCAAACAGCTCAAATGCAGCCGGGTTGCAATCCAGATACCCATTTTCAGGGTCTAACAATAAAATGGCATCCATTGAAGATTCAAACAGATTTCTATATTTTTTTTCACTTTCCTTTACTGCCTGTTCTGCAAAAACCCTATTTGTAATATCCCGGGTTATCCCGAGTATGCTCATGGGTTGTCTGTCAGGGCCTGGAAGAATCCTTGCATTGTTGTGGGTCCAAATTTTTGTGCCATCTTTACAATATTGTTCTATTTCTAATACGGCCGGTTCCCACCCCTTAGGATCACCAGCCTGGATAAGCGCTATTTTTTCACCAAACAGATTCATTGCCTTTTCAAGGGAATCAGGCAGGACTACCTTTTCCAGAGGGAGCTCCATTGCCTCTTCAGCAGAATACCCTCTCAGGAGATAAACCGAAGGACTCATAAAGGTGTAACTCAAATCCATATCCATCGTCCATATTACGTCTGCAACATTTTCTGCTATCAAACGATAACGTTCTTCGCTTTTCTTCAAAGCCAATTCCGCCTGTTTTCGCTCTGTGACCTCTTTTTTTAAATTTGCAATTTTTTCTTTAATACTGGCTCTCATTTTAAAAAATGTTTTTGCCAATTCGGCAAGTTCATCCTTACCTTTTTCGTCAATGGAGATCTCGTGCTGATAATCCCCTTTTTCTATCTTTTGGGCCATGGCAGTAAGTTTTTCTATGGGAGAGACTACTGAATGAACAACAAAATAGAGAATTATAATGGCCAGAACAATTCCGATGAGTACCACAAACAGGTTTATTAGAATCACCTTATTGATTCCGGACCTAATTTCTTTGTAGGATCCATTTACTCCCAGGGACCAGTTAATAGCCGTAATGGGTGAAAAAGAGATATATTTTCTTCCTTCCCCGTCGGAATAGGTTGCAAAACCTGTTTTTTGATCCATCATTGCCCGGGCTACCTGACCCAGAGACGGGGCAGGGGAAAAAGTAGCCAGGTTATCTGTCAGAACCCGCTTTTCATCTTCATGATGAAGAAATAATCCCTTTTCATCAATTACAAAAATAGAACCTGAATTCCCAATTGTTAGATTTTTGATGTCCAAAAACAGATGGTCAAGTGGTAAAACCAGGGCAACCATCCCCACCACCGTTGGCTCCTGATTGACAACATAGGATAAAACCGCCGGGGCAAAAATAATGATAGATCTTTCACCAAAATATTCACCGGGAACAGAAATCGCCGGGGATTTGGTGTCAAAAGCCCGCTGCCAGGCTTGAATACTCTTCAGATCAAAGTTGACATATTGTTGCCGATAGGGTGCCATTTCAAAAATTTTGCCGCTAACAGGGGTATAAAAAACATTTGCAAACTGGGGATAACGTTTTCGCAATGCCTGTAGGGTTGCTTCAATATTAATTGCCGTAATCGTAGCACCGGCAAGGTCCTGGCTTATATTTAAATAAAATCTTATTGTTGAATCCATCTGACCTGAATAACTATGGCTCAGCAGGTTTGCATTTTTACGGGCCTGATCTTCAAGGGCAGATGTTGAAATAATACTGGTGGTAAGTGTTATAACACCCAAAATGGCAATTAAAACAATTATAATAAATAGCATAAGCCGATGCTGTATTTTCAATGCACAAAATCTCCAAAAAGCATAAAGAACCTTTTAACAAGAAATAATAATTATTCTACACACATAATACCTTGAATACAAGTTGCATAGAATTTGGAAAAAATCCACCTCTATTCATTTAATATAATTAAGCTTTTAGTTTTTCACTGGTCCCGGCTTTTTCCTTGATTTTATGAAGTTCTTCCAATAATATTATTATAATATTTCCAGAATATTATCTCAAAGGGGTAGGGGCAAATGTTAAAAAAACTGATTCTTGTTTTAAGCATAATCCAGATATTCATATTTTTGGGCTGTGAAAAAGATGAGGTTGTTATTGATGAGAGCAGCCCGCAGATAGCAGTCAAGAAAGAAACCCAGGCCAATATAACAGATAAAGAGAGCAAACCTCTTATTGCTGTTTCTGCCACAGACACTCTCCGGATTTTTGTGAGGGAAGATGGTGCCCCGGGAATGTACCTTGGAAAAGACGGCCAGGTTCACGGTTTTTATGTTGATCTTGAAAAAATGGTGATGAAAGAGATGGGACAATCATATAAGTTTGTTCCTTATAGTGATGTTGGACCGGCTGCCCAGGCTCTGAAGTCAGGAACCCATCACATCGCCTTAGCTGCACCCGACATTGCTGATTATAGAAGCTTTTTAAATCTTTCCATTCCCTACGAAATTCTCAACTATGTAACATTTGTTCAGAAAAAAAATAGCAACATTTCAGGTTCCACAAAGGAAGAACTCATCAAAAGCCTTCATGGAAAAAGAGTCGGGGTCCAGACCCGGGGACATATTTTTCAGGCTCTCCGTGAAATTAAAGAGATAAAACTTATAGAGTATCCAACTACAACCAAAGCACTTGAAGATCTTAACAAAGGGCTTTTAGACGCAGTTCCGGATGTAAAAAGGATCGGAATCTATTATGCAAAGCAAAACAACTGGGATATAGTACCAAAGGGTAAACCGATAATCAGTCATAAGCTCACCACTGCAATTTCACAGAGATTTGAGGCTTCGTTGCTGAATCGCTACAACAAGGCTCTAAAGGCTCTGATCTCCGACGGACGTTTTGATGCACTTTATGAAAGCTATTTTGGTCCCATGGATGAGGAAGATCGCCCCTAGAAAAAATAAACGGCTCCAGGAGCTTATCTCCTCCTTGGGTTCAGACAAGTCCCCCCGTTGGGAAAGCGTTGCCAGAAAGAAATGACCGCAGCTGCCTTCACCGATTACACCGTATTGATCACCGGAGTGTTTCATTTAATTGTGAAAACCTGTATTCTAAAATCATTAGTTTGTTGGAGGAATTATGAAAATTAGTAAGTTAGAACTCCCACATCTGAAAGTTTCTGACCAGGATATTATTCAAGCCATGAAAAAAATTCCAGGCTACCTGGATATTACGCCCTCGGATTTCCTTGAGTTGTACAATGAGGCATTGGGGTATGCGTTGGAACGTTTGAAATCTGCCATCAAGGCCGAACATGTGATGGAAACATCCGTTGTTACCATTGATGAAAACCTGTCTTTGACAGATGCAGCAAAATTGATGGCCGACCATAATGTTTCAGGACTTCCGGTAATGGATAGACTGGGTAAAGTCTCTGGAATTATTTCGGAAAAAGATTTTTTAAAGCATATGAACACCCAGGAGCAACCCTCATTTATGCATACCATCCTCAACTGTCTGAATAATTCCGGCCAATGCCTGGCCAAAAATTTAAAACCCTTTAGGGTGAAAGAAATAATGTCATCGCCCCCTATTACTGTGGAGATGGGAACCCCTGTTCTAAAAGTAGCAGATATCTTAGAATCAAACAGGATCAACAGGATTCCGGTGCTGGATCAACAATCGAACCTGGCCGGTATTATTGCCAGATCGGACCTGGTTCGTGCATTAAGCTAAAAATACTATAAGGAAAGTAAATACATGTCTTTTTTTCATAAAATGAAAGGCGGGGGACAAAGTCCGCCTGCTGTTGGATTTTCTGAGATCTTATGGTCCTGGCTCGGGGCATTTTTCGGCATAATGCCTGTGGCGTTTTTGAATTATAATCTTTTTGCTGATACGGATCTCGTTTTTATCATTGGTTCATTCGGCGCTTCTGCGGTTCTGATTTACGGGGCAATCAAAAGCCCCCTGGCCCAACCGAGAAATCTCATGGGCGGACATATCATTTCAGCCATTATCGGGGTTGCGGTTTTCAAACTTTTTGGCGGACATCTCTGGCTGGCATCGTCCCTGGCTGTTGCAACTGCCATTGCTGCCATGCATGCCACCAAAACCCTGCACCCCCCAGGTGGTGCAACAGCCTTGATTGCCGTCATCGGAAGCCAGAAGATACATGATTTAGGTTTTTACTATGTGTTGGCTCCGGTGGGAGCCAGTGCCTTTATCATGTTAGTTGTGGCACTGTTGGTTAATAATTTTTGCAAAACAAGACAATACCCTGAATTCTGGTTTTAACTCTCGTAAAACTCGGATTCTTTTTTCATCGGATTGAATGTTCTTTAGGGGTGGTGTAAACCGCCCTCAATCTTAAGCCCGG
>DAOWDR010000264.1 GCA_030638935.1 Desulfobacteraceae bacterium
ATTCTTATCACCGTCTCCTCTGTTTTTGAACTCAATAACCTGATTGGCAATAAGTTTTACCACCTCTTCCCCGTCCCCAATGACAAAGGCGTCAAAAAAATCAGCCAGGGGTTCCGGGTTAAATGCGCAGGGGCCTCCTCCAATTATAAGGGGAAATGTCTCATCCCGCTGGTTGGCATAAAAAGGGATATTGGAAAGGGAAAGCAGGGTCAGGATATTGGTGAAGTTCAGCTCGTATAAAAGACTGATCCCGATAATATCAAAAGAGGAGAGTTCCTTTTGGGACTCCATGGACAGGCAGGGGATATTTTTTGCTGCCATTAGCTGTTCCATGTCCTGGGCCGGGGTAAAAAACCGCTCTGCTGCTATGTTTTCCTGTTGGTTGAGAATGGAGTATAAAATCTGGAGACCAAAGTGGGAGGTTCCTATTTCGTAAAGATCCGGAAAGACCAGGCCAAAGGTCAGATCCACCTGATCCATATCTTTTTTTACAGCATTGATTTCGTTGCCTGCATACCGGGTCGGGGTCTGGACCTGTGCAAGGATATCTTGATAATTTTGTCTGTGCATGATACTAAAATTTATAAAAATTATAACCTTTAAATTATTGAGTATAATCAAATTTTCTAATATATTATTTTTTGTGGGAAAAGGCAATGAAAAGAACAAAAATCAACATCCTTAGACGTCTTGATGAAACACCGGGCAAGGTTTTAGTAAAAGGTTGGGTTAGAACCAAACGTGACTCAAAAGAATTTTCCTTCATGGAGGTAAATGACGGGTCATGTCTAAAAAATATCCAGGTTATTGCAAACAAGGACCTGGAAAATTATAAAGAGATTCAGGGTATCACCACGGGCACATCCCTTATTGTGGCAGGGGATTTAGTGGAATCTCCGGGCAAGGGACAGAAATGGGAAATCCAGGCAATAGATATTGAGATTGTCAGTCTGGCGCCGGAATCCTACCCCCTTCAAAAGAAACGCCATTCAGATGAATATTTACGGACCATAGCCCATTTAAGACCCCGGACCAATAAATTCGGAGCAATTTTCAGGATCCGTTCGGAAATGGCCTTTGCCGTCCATAAATTTTACCGGGACAAGGGATTTAAATATTTGACAGCCCCTGTAATTACAGGATCGGACTGTGAAGGAGCCGGTGAAATGTTCCGGGTAACTAGTTTGTCCCCGGCCGATGTGCAAAAACAGGGAAAAATGGATTTTGCCAAAGATTTTTTCGGACAGGAATCCAATCTTACGGTGTCCGGGCAATTGTCTGCGGAAATGTTTGCCCTGTCCCTGGGGGATGTCTATACCTTCGGCCCCACATTTAGGGCGGAAAATTCCAATACCAGCCGCCATGTTGCGGAGTTCTGGATGCTGGAACCGGAGATGGCCTTTTGTGATCTTGAAGGAAACATGGACCATGGTCAGGAACTGGTAAAATATCTGGTGGGCCATGCCATGGAATTTTGTGAAGAGGATCTGTCCCTGTTTTTCCAGTGTGTGGACAAATCATTGCCAAAGCTCATGGATACCCTGTTGAAACAGGAATTTGCCAGACTCTCTTATACCGAGGCCATTGAAGTTTTAAAAAAATCCAATAAAGCCTTTGAATTTCCCGTGGATTACGGAATTGATCTTCAGTCGGAACATGAACGGTTTCTGGCGGAAGAATATTTTAAAAAACCTGTTTTCCTCACAGACTATCCCAAGGGAATCAAACCCTTTTACATGCGCATGAACGATGATGAAAAAACCGTTGCGGCTGTTGATCTTCTGGTACCCAGGATCGGGGAACTCATTGGCGGCAGCCAGAGGGAAGATCGTCTTGGTCGATTGGAAACGAGGATGGAAGAGATGAATCTGCCCATGGATACCTATTGGTGGTACCTGGAGTCAAGGAAGTTCGGTTCTGTTCCCCATTCAGGATTTGGTCTTGGGTTTGAACGGTTTTTGATGATGATTACCGGTGTCACCAATATCCGGGACGTGGTCCCATTTCCCAGGACTCCCGGCAATATTGATTTCTAGATCCGGTAAATTTGAGATGAAGAAATCATTATATTATTTCCATGCCGACCTGGTCAAAGAAATATTTGCGGCTGTGGCGGCGGGCAAGGATTTTGTTGAGCTTTCCCTGGACCTGAATCTGTCCTCGAAGCGGTTTGCAATAAGGAACAATTTCTTGGTGCTGGACAAGGGGTGGGAGATTGACATAAAGGTGCTTGAACCAGTTGCATCCACAGGACAAAAGGTGTTTATTTTAAGCCGTGACGGGCTTTCTCCCGTTGAAGTCCGGGCAGACGGCTATTACAAGCTGGTACCCACAGATACGGTCCCCACCCTTGAAATAAACGGAATCAAAATGCATCGGTCCAAGGATATCGATCCTTTAACCGATGCCAGGCTGAAAACCAAATTGGTGGTAAAAGCCGGTGACCAGGTTTTAGATACCTGTGGGGGACTGGGTTATTCTGCCGTGTTTGCCCTAAAAGCCGGGGCAAAAAAGGTTATCTCAACGGAAAAAAGCCGGCCGGTGATACAGATTCGGAACCAGAATCCCTGGTTGCAGGCCCGGGAGGATGACCGAATTGACCTGGGCAGGATCGATCTGGTCAATGCAGATATCATCCGATACATCCGCAATTTGGATGATCTGGCCTTTGATGCGGTTATCCATGATCCGCCACGGTTTACTTCTGCTACAGGGGAATTGTACGGGAAAGAGTTTTACTCCCAGCTTTTCAGGGTGATGAAACCTGTCTCCCGGCTTTTTCATTACACGGGCAGCCCAAAGAAGATTAAACACCAGGACCGGTTCATTAAAAATGCCATGAAACGGTTGGAGCAGGTCGGGTTTTCAAAGGTGGTTTTCAATGACCGTCTCCAGGGTATCCATGCCCTAAAAAATTGTTTGGGAAACCATGGCCAGAGAGAGCCGGTTTGGAAGACAACATTTAAATGAAGCAAAGATTTAAATAGGATCGAAAAATATGATTACCTTACTTGATTATGGGGCCGGAAACGTTAGAAGCGTTATGAATGCCGTTGAAAAACTGGGCGGTACTCTGAAATTGGTCACAAGGCCTGAAGATATCCTAGGTGCGGAGAAACTCATTTTTCCGGGTGTGGGGAACTATGGGAACATGATTCAGATCCTTAACCGGAAAAATTATATTGATCCCCTAAGACAATATCTGGAATCGGACCGGCCTTTTTTCGGTATCTGCCTTGGCATGCAAGCCCTGTTTGATGACAGTGAGGAGGATAATTCAAACCATGAGAGCCTGGGTTTTTTCAAAGGCCGGGTTGCGCGGTTTAAAACCGATCTGGCTGTTCCCCATATCGGGTGGAACGGAATCAATATTAAACAGAAATCTCCTTTGCTTGAAGGGGTTGATCCCGATGCCAGGTTTTATTTTGTCCATTCCTATCATCTGGTTCCAGAAGATCCGTCGGTGATCCTGACCACCACCACCTATGATTATGAATTTGTAAGCTCGGTGCAAAAGGGCAATGTCATGGGCACCCAGTTTCATCCGGAAAAAAGTGGAAAGGTGGGCATGAAGCTTTTGGAAAATTTTATCAGCAAGGATGATTTGCATTCAACAGGTCCTGCGGATATTCAAGGGAAGCACCTTGCCAAGAGGGTTATTGCCTGCCTGGATGTTCGGTCCAATGATGATGGAGATCTGGTGGTGACCAAGGGGGATCAATACGATGTCAGGGACAAGGGCAATGTCCGAAACCTTGGCCAACCCGTAGACCTTGCCAAACGGTATTATGAGGAGGGAGCGGACGAGATTACCTTTTTGAATATCACCGGGTTTAGGGATTTTCCCCTAAAGGATATGCCCATGCTCAAGGTTCTTGAAGAAACATCCAAAAATGTTTTTGTCCCCCTGACCATTGGCGGCGGTATCCGGGATTATACAGACAGCAACGGCCGGGTATATTCCGCCCTGGATGTGGCTTCCCAGTATTTTAGATCCGGGGCGGATAAGATTTCCATAGGAAGTGATGCTGTGGATGTTGCCCAGGCTTATCTTGCAACAGGAGAAAAAACAGGGGAATCTGCCATTGAGCAGATTGCCAGGGTATACGGTAACCAGGCAGTGGTTATTTCCATTGATCCAAAACGGGTCTGGGTAGATTCCCCGGAGGATGCAAAGGGCCTCCACCTGATACAATCATCGGAACCAGGACCTGAAAATCAGTCCCATTGCTGGTACCAGTGTACGGTGCAGGGAGGAAGGCAAACCCGGGATCTGGATGCCGTGGCCCTTGCCATGGCCTGTGAAGCTTTGGGGGCCGGGGAAATCCTGCTTAATTGCATTGACAGGGACGGCACAAATGCAGGATTTGATCTGGACCTTATTAATGCGGTTCGAAATGCCGTGTCCATCCCGGTGATTGCCTCTTCCGGGGCAGGTTGTGAAGATCATTTTTCACAGGTTTTTGAAAAAACCAATGCAGAAGCAGCCCTTGCCGCAGGAATTTTCCATCGCAAAGAGATACCCATACAGGCGGTGAAAACCCATCTTGCCCAAAGGGGAATTGGGGTTCGCCAATGATGTAATTTGCTGTTTTTTTAGGAGCAGATTGAGGGGCTCTGATTTTTAAAATTGAAGACCTATAGCTATAATGTCATTTTTTTATAGCTTGACAATTTTTTCTTACCGTTGGATAAAAAGCCGATATTACTTACTAATAAATTTAAAAGGGAGTAAATATGGGGAATATCGGATTCGGGAAAAAATTGTATATATCTTCTCTGGGAATTATTCTGCTCACCATCCTGATCATCGCAATCGTCAATTTTTATCAGACAAAGAAAAGTTTCCTGTCCAAGGGAAAGGCTGGTATCCAAAATGTGTCCGATGTCCTTTTAAAGACCATTGAGATGCAGTACAATTTTCAAAAAAACAAACTGGATTCAGACCTTGGCATGCTCATGACCGAGAGTGAAAGTGCCGGCAATATAATGTTGGTCAAAGCCAGGACCACTGAGATGGATGTGTTTGATATCAATTCCAGCGAAAAAACCCTTTTGACAATTCCTAAATTAATTTTTGGACTTGAATTTGTAACCGGTGAATATGCCATCGTGGACAAGGTGGGCAAATTTTCCACCTCCCAGATAGCAATTTATCAAATATTTGAAGAAAAACTGATCAAGGTTTCCACCAACCTGAAGAACCAGGATGAGACAAGGCCTTTGGGTGGGTATTTTACTCCCTCTACCAAAGAATATAAATCCATGATGGCCGAAACCCCCTACCTGTTTTTGAGCGGGAGCGGCAGGGACAAGACCCTCCAGATATTGTCTCCGTTCACTGATCAGATTGAGAATGCGGTTGCCGGTGCCTACAGCATCCGCAGCTCCATATTGACAAAAGATCTGGAAGGGCTGGTGAAAAAAGTCAATGTAAGTGGCAACGGTTATTCCTTTGTCAGCGATTCCTCGGGCAAAATTCTTATCCATCCCGATAACGCCTATTTAAAACTGAATATTAATCAGTTTAAAGGCGGGGATGAGATCATGAAAATCAAAAACGGATTTATCTCCTATGAACATGGAGATCAATTATACTATGGGTATGTAAACTATTTTAAGCCCTGGGACCTGTATTTTACCGTTGCCGTGTCCGAGTCCGAACTCATGGCGGGTATCAATAAACAGATCCTGGTAAGTGCTGGCCTGAGCGGGATCATTGCCCTGATCCTGGGTGCCTTGATCATCGGACTGATGAACCGGCAATTGATGAATAACATGAACGGCATGGCAACCCTGGCCAAAGAGGTGGCAAAGGGTAATTTCAAGCATACTTTTACCTATAAGGCCAAAGATGCCATCCATGATACGGTTGATTCCATGAATGAGATGACCGGTGAGCTGGCCCAGATGATCCGGGGCTTGAATTCAGGGGTAGATACCCTGAGCACTGCCTCGGGAGAATTGAATAAGATTTCCGATCAGATGAGCATTGGGGCTGAAACAAGCGTGGCAAAGGTCAATACAGTTGCCTCGGCAGCCGAAGAGATGAGTGTCAATATGGATTCCGTGGCAGCAGCCATGGAGCAGGCCAGTACCAATGTGGAAACCGTTGCCTCGGGCACCAGCCAGATGAGAGACAGCATTGAAAAAGTGGCCGAAAATTCCAATCATACCCGGGAAATCACCAGCAAGGCGGTTGAACAGGCCCGGCAGACCTCTGAACGGGTACGGCAATTGGGAAAAGCTGCTGAAGAGATCAACAAGGTTACAGAGACCATAAACAATATCTCATCCCAGACCAATCTTTTGGCATTGAATGCCACCATTGAAGCGGCCCGGGCTGGTGAGGCAGGCAAGGGATTTGCCGTTGTTGCCACTGAGATCAAGGCCCTTGCCGGTCAGACCGCTGGGGCTACCGATGATATTGCGAAAAATATTAAGGAGATCCAGGACCAGATCAATGGGGCTGTGACTGAGATTCAGGATATTTCAACAATCATCCATGAGATTAATAGTTTTGTTAATGAGGCTGCCTCTGCCATTGAGATTCAGTCCACCACCACCAATGAAATTGCAGAGAACATCAGCCAGGTCTCTTTGGGAATTAATGAGGTCAATGAGAATGTGTCACAGAGTTCAGATGTCGCAAGCCAGGTGGCAACGGAAATCTCTGATGTTCTGAGCGCCTCCCAGCAGATCAGCGAATTTTCATCGGATGTTGAGGAAAAGGCTGCTACATTGAATGCGGTCATGATTCAACTAAGGGGTATGACAGAGAAATTTCAAATATAATGGAAAAACACCTTCCGGGCCTGCCTAGGCCAGGCGCCCGGAAGGCCTTTCTCTCTTTTCCCCAGGGCCTTGCCAATATTAATCTGTTGCTTATCGTAATACATTTTCCACTTGACTTATTAAATTAATCTATTGGTTTTCAATGAACCAATATCAAAACAATGAGGTCCCCATGCCAAGACCAGCCCGACCGGAAAAAGAGGTTTATCAGGTTAAAGAAAAAATCCTAAAGGAGGCTCTGACTATCCTGATTGATGAAGGATATGACAATCTGTCCATGGGTAAAATAGGCAAGCATATGGGAATGACTGCTGCAAACATATATAACTATTATCAAAATAAAGACGAGCTTTACAATGCCATCATTATTCATGGATACAATCTCCTCTACGATACCCTGGAAAAAGCCATTGAAAAAGCTCCCGATAAATTTGAACGTACCATGGCACTTCTCAGATCTTATCTTAATTTTGGTATAACAAACCCCCATTATTATCATCTGATGTTTTCAATGATCGCACCGAAATATCAGGACTACATCGGCACCCCCATGGAGGCGACTGCCTTTACTGAAAAACAAAATTCCCTGCGGGTGTTTGGGTTGGCAGTATCCATAGTAGAGGAATATACAAAAGACCACCCAGGTTACCAGGGAGTCGATGGTAAGATTATGGCCATACAATTGTGGAGCCAGCTCCATGGCATTATTTCGCTTCATAACAGCGGAAACTTGATGGAAGCCGATGAAAAGCCTGATTTTATCATCCAGGAAATTTTAGCTAACCTGGAAATAACTATTAAGCGGGGAGTGAAATGAAAAATTCTTCCTTTGAAGGAAAAAATGTTTACATTTTTGGCGGTTCTTCCGGGATAGGTCTTGCTGCAGCCCAGCAGTTTGCCGGCCTGGGGGCCAATCTATTTATCTATGCCAGGAACAAGGATGGTTTGCAGGCAGCAGCGTCACAGATAGAAAAACAAAGACGGGTAAATACCCAGATCGTTGCCTGGATGCCGGTGGATATCTCTGATAACCAGGAAGTTACCAGGGTCATAAACTCTTCTGTTGAGACAGGCATTCCCGATATTCTCATCAATTGTGCCGGCCGGGCATACCCTGATCATTTTGAGGCCATCACCTACGAGCAGTTTGAAGAAACAATGAAAATAAACCTTTTCGGCATTTGGAATACCATTGCTGCGGCATTGCCCCATATGAAAAAAAAGGGAGGGGCAATTGTCAATACATCGTCGGTGGTAGGGTATATCGGGGTGTTTGGATACACTGACTATGCGGCATCAAAATTTGGCATTCTGGGACTTTCAGAGGCGATGCGAAGTGAGTTTAAAAGATACAATATCAGTGTTTCCGTGCTTTGCCCCCCAGATACCAGGACAGCAGGATTTGAAGTGGAAAACCAGACAAAACCTGAAGAGACAAAGGCCATTTCGGAAAGCGGGGGTATTTTAGAATCAGATCAGGTTGCAAAGGAGCTGATCAAGGGAATTGGTAAGGGTAAAAAAATGATAATTCCCGGGTTTGATGCGAAATTGACCTACTACCTGAAACGGTGGTGCCCGGGACTGGTGGAATTTGTCATGGACAGGACCATTTTGAAAACTCAAAAAAAGTTGCAAAAATAAAAAAGGAGGCTTGAAAATGAAATGCCTGGTAACCGGTGCTACTGGGTTTCTTGGAACCAATATCGTCCATGAGCTTCTCAAAGATGGGTGGGATGTTCGTGCCTTTGGCCTGCCTGGATCCAATGCACTCTATATAAAAGAACTTCCCATTGAGATAATGTATGGAGATATCACCAACTTAAGGGATGTTGAAAAAGCAGTAGAGGGATGTGATAGTGTTATCCATGTGGCCGGAGATACATCCTGGTGGAAAAAACGGTTTGAATTACAGCGTGAAATAAATGTGACAGGTACCGTCAATGTTGCACAAGCATGTCTTGGGGCAGGAATTAAGCGTCTTGTCCATACCAGTACCGTGGATACCCTTGGGTATAATTCAGATGGTATTGCAGATGAAACATGGAATCATTATAACTATGCCGGAACCGGATATAATTATGCAGACACCAAAAGAGAGGGGGAAAAACAGGTTCTTGACTATATCAATAAAGGTCTGGAAGTTGTTGTTATCTACCCGGGCAGCATGATAGGTCCCTATGATTTTACCCTGCAATATGGAAGACTGTTTTTTGACCTCAGGGATGGGAAGGTGCCGGGCTGCCCCAAGGGAGGTGTCAGCTTTGGCCATGTAACCCAGGTTGCAAAAGCCCATATTGCAGCTATCCAAAAAGGGGAATCCGGACAGTGCTATATCTGTGCCGGTGAAAATATTACCTACCAAACACTATTTCAAACCATAGCCGAAAAATTTGGAAAAAATGCACCAGGATTCATCATGCCCCAAAGCATTTTTGTAGCCTATGGATATATCATGCAAACCCTGTCACTTATTACAAACAAACCGCCGGAGGTTGATCCGGGAGTCGCACGGTACATGTCGGTCAAGGCTTACTATGACAGCTCAAAAGCCATAAACACCTTGGGTTATCAAATTATCCCGGTTTCAAAAATGATCGATGATGCCTATGATTGGTATATTGATAATAACTACTTATAGCCTTTGATTGTCAAAATATCCTCTGGGTTTTCCCACACCATTGGTGTTAAAATTGTTGTTCTATTCCGGAACATTTGTGGAGATATCTATAGAAAATTTAAAAAGTATTTGACAAAAATTATTTTCTGAATAATAAATTGATCATACGTCCGATCAATTTATAACAATTTAGATATGATGGAATGGAAAATGGGAAGAAAAAGTATAGCAGATGAACGCCGCACACAGATTATCCAGGCATTTTACCTATGTGTGGTTAAGGAGGGGGCTGCCGGGGCTTCCATCCGGAAAATAGCCAATGAGGCAGGGGTATCACCCAGCACCCTCCATCACTATTTTAAGGACCGGGATGAAATCATCGAAGAGGCAGTGGTCTATTTTACCGATGAGATTTTCAACCGATTTTCCAA
>DAOWDR010000582.1 GCA_030638935.1 Desulfobacteraceae bacterium
CCCGATACCCTGGGTCCAGCAGAGGAAGTTTGCCAGGGAGACAATGGAGATCAGCAGCTTGTCCTGTTTTGTAACATCCAGGTGTTCAAAGGGCTGGTGATAATATTTTACAGCCATGACCAGTTTATCGGGCAATTTCCAAAGGGAACAGAAAAATGCACCGATATCATCATGGCCCAGTCCCAGGCTGCTTCGTTCTTTCTCAATGATCAGCTCGGTTGTGGTTGATAAATCCTGGATAAAACTTCCATAGTCCTTTTTGCCGTGGACATCAAGAAAAATTTTGCCGATATCATGTAAAAGCCCAGCGATATAGGCTTCTTCCGGATCAGGATACCCGGTTTCTTTGGCAATTTCCAGGCTTAATACAGCAACGGCAAGGCTGTGCCGCCAGAAAAGAAGCCTGTCAAATTGTTTGGCTCTGCCTGATTTGAACATTTTTTCAAACACAGTCATTCCAAGGGCTACTTTTTTTATTTCATCCAGACCTAAAAGCACCACGGCATCTGACAGCTTTATTACCTTCCGCCCAAGGCCGTAAAAAGCAGAGTTGACAATTTTAAGCACTTTTACGGAAATGCCGGGGTCGGTTTCCAGAATTTTTGACAGGTCGGCCAGGGAGACGGTTTCATCTCTGGATGCTTCGAGCAATTTTGCAGCTACCTGGGGAAAGCTTGGCAATTTTTTATCATCAAGCCTGAGAACGCTTTTGATGTCTGATTCTGATGGAAGATTTAATCGGTTTTCCATGGGTGTTTCCTAAAATAATCTTTTGTGTTTAAAAAATTTTATTGAGAGTAGTTTATTTCAAGTTAAGATACATAGCAATCTGTTCTTTTAAATTTTTTAAATTTTATATATAAAGAGGTTGCGTTAGGAATGTAGAACTGATTTTGGAGAAGATGATGAAAATACGAAAACCAACCCGAGAAATCCTGCCCAAGGTATCGGCCATGCTAAGCTCGGCCTTTCCTAAAAGCCGGTACGAGGCAAAACTTGTGGAACAATTCCATGGCAATGACACCCCCATCCATGAGTGGGTCTGCATCCATATCAACAAGGTAATTGCATATATCGCATTCTCAAACGCTTACAATGGCAATGAGATCTGCGGCCTTCACCTGGCCCCCCTTGCTGTGGCACCCAAGTTTCAACGCCAGGGTTTCGGTTCAGAGCTGCTTAATTTTGCCCTGCGCCAGGAATCCATAAAAAAAAGCCCCCTCTTTGTTCTTGGTAATCCCGAATTTTACAGTAAATTCGGGTTTGAGCTATGCACCACTCCCATCTGTCCATTTGACAAAGAAAACAGACATTTTTTAGCCATTCGCAACACCACAACAACCAGATTCATTGTTGGCTATGAAGATGAATTTGGTCCCAGTTGATATCCATCCCCCCTTATTTTCCGGTAAATTTGGGTTTTCTTTTTTCCATAAATGCTGTCACAGCTTCCATCAAATCATGGGAAGGTATAATATTTGAACTGATGGATGCCACATATTTGAGTCCGTCAGCAATGGATTTTCCAACACAAAAATTCAATACATCCTTGGATGCCTGGACAGCCAGAGGGGAATTTTCAGCAATCTGGATGGCCATTTTTTCGGCTTCATCCAACAGGGTTTCATAATCCTTATATACCTGAGTGACCAGCAAAATCTGTTCTGCACGTTTTGCAGTGATATTTTTTGCCGTAAATGCCAGTTCCCTGGCTATGCCCTGGCCCACGATCAAAGGGAGTCGCTGGAGAACGCCTACGTCGGCAACAAATCCCACGGCAGCCTCCTTGAGGGAAAATTGGGCATCTTTGGTACACAGCCTGATATCACAGGCAGTGATCATATCAAGTCCGGCCCCGATGCAATACCCGTGGACTGCGGCGATGACGGGTTTCCTGATTTTTTCCATGCTGGTAATGGTTTTCTGAAGGGGGTAAATTTTTTTAAGTAATTTCCATTTCACCCCGCCTTTTTGCTCAGCTTCCATTAATTCAGGCAATTCACCCATCATCTCCATCAAATCGATTCCAACACAAAAATCAGAACCTTTGGCGGCTAGAATAATCACACGCACCCCAGGATCATTATCCAGTTCGGTAAATATTTTTGGAGCATCTTTCCATGCCGGCGGATGCATGGCATTTTTCTTTTCCGGCCTGTCCAGATAAACCCATGCAACAGGCCCTTTTTTTTCAACGAGATAATATGCGCTTGTATTCATTTTTTTCTCCTGTTTTTTTTCACCTGGTCCCGGCAATACTTAAAGCCCTATTTTATTTTTTCATCCCGGCTATAATGATACGAAAAAGGGCAGGGGAAACTCCCCTGCCCTTTTTCAGCAATTAATATTCTAAACAATAGATTACTTCGAATATACCATTAGCCGGCAAAGGCTGCATCGGGCATTTCCATTATGGCAGGAATATTGCCCTGGAGTGCTTCCATTTTGCCCATGGCAGCCGGCAACACCCAGGTAATAAAATACTGGGCTGTTTTTACCTGGCCCTGGTAAAAAGCCACATCTTTTTTCTTGGCCTTGGCAATTTTTGGAGCCGCCACGACGGCACGCCAGAGTTCCATCCATGCCAGACAGACATCCCCTGTGACATCCAGAAAAGGATGGGCTGTTGCAAAGGCGTCCAATACCTTTTCAGACATGGCTGTCATGCCCATGTGCATGGCCACTTCACCAAGCTTATTCACAGCCTGTTCCACTTTAACAGCAAATGTATCCAACCCTTCAATCTCCTTGGCTGCTGCAATGGTTTTATTCATTTCACCCAAAAGATCCATGAAAGGTTTGCCTTTTTTAAGTCCCAGTTTCCGTCCCAGAAGGTCCATGGACTGGATTCCATTGGTGCCTTCATAGATGGATGTAATTTTACAATCCCGAAGCAGCTGTTCCTGTGGGTATTCCCGGGTAAACCCATAACCGCCGTAAATCTGAACTCCCTGGACACAGACCTCAAAGGAGCGGTCTGTACAATATGCCTTGACAATGGGGGTTAAAAACTCAATGAGGCCGTCATATTTATCTTTTTCTTCTTGGGTTTCAGCAACTTTGACCTTGTCAAAACAAAGAGCGGTATAGTAAAGCAATGCCCGCATCCCGTCCACATTGGCCTTCATGGACATGAGCTGGCGTTTGACATCGGGGTGGTTGATGATGGCAACGGGCTTGGAATCTTTTTCAAATATTTTCATGAGGTCAGTGCCCTGGACCCGTTCCTTGGCATAGTTAACCGCATTAATATATGAAGCCGTTGCAAAACTAAACCCCTGGAGACCTACCCCCAGGCGGGCTTCATTCATCATGACGAACATGGCCTTCATGCCCTTGTTTTTCTCGCCCAAAAGCTCTCCAATGCAATTACCCTTGGACCCAAAGGCCAGGGAAGCCGTGGAATTACCGTGGATACCCATTTTTTTCTCAAGACCTGTGCATACAACATCATTTAGTTCGCCAATGCTGCCGTCCTTATTCACCAGGTATTTGGGAACCAGGAACAGGGAAATTCCCTTTGTGCCGGCAGGTTCACCTTCGATTCTTGCCAATACAGGATGGATGATATTCTCGGTGATGTTCTGGTCCCCGCCGGAAATAAAGATCTTGTTTCCGGTGATGGTAAAGGTACCATCATCATTGCGTTTGGCAGTGGTGGTAAGGTTACCAACATCGGAACCTGCTTCTGGTTCTGTCAGACACATGGTGCCGGCCCATTTACCTGTGTAAAGATTCTTTAGATACGTCTGTTTCTGTTCCTCGGTACCAAACTCTTCCACAAGCTTGCCTGCCCCGTGGGTGAGGCCCGGGTACATCTGGAAGGCGCAGTTTGCACCAACGAATAATTCACCGGCAGCCGTAGCCAGTGCCCGGGGCATGCCCTGGCCTCCAAAATCAGGATCATCACACATGGCAAGCCATTCCCCTTCACAATAGAGCTTATAGGCCTTGTGAAATGACTCAGGCACTGTGACCACACCATTATCTAAGGAACAACCCTGCTCGTCTCCGTCCTTGTTTGTGGGCAAAAGTTCTTTTACTGCCAGATTCCTGGCTTCTGAAACCACCATGTCCATGGTTTTCTTGTTGAAATCCTCGAATAATTCATGATCTGCCAGGTCTGAAACCGAAAACATTTCATGGAGGACAAAATCCTGATCCCGTCTGTCTGCAATTGATTGTGCCATTGTCTATTTCTCCTTTATACTGATATTATTTTAAAATTTCTGTTGTAAAAATTCTGTTGTAAAAATCCTATTGTAAAATCCCATTGGTAAACATATCAAAAATCATGGAAAGGCGTTTGTTCAACTCAATATCGTCTTCATCCCGGAACAGGGATGCCCAGGCGGCAGAGTGAACAATATCACTGAACAGTGCTGCCATATCCCTGGAAGAATAGGACTTGAATTGATTCTGGGAAATTCCCTGGTCAAAGATGTCCTGGAACAGGCTCACCATTTTATCATGGAGGGTGTTTACTTTTTCGTTGAGTTTGGGCATGGCCACTGCATCAATATTACTCCGCTCTGAAATATAAATCTTGACCACTTCCCTGTTGGCTCTATAAAAGGTTGCCTGGGCGAACAGGCAACCTTTTAGTTTTTCGCACACCCCGATTTTTTGATTTTGACTGATTTCAAACAATATCTGTCCCAGGTCACGTACCCGATTGATAACCAGGTCATGGTACATCTCTTTTTTCCCGGGAAAATATTTATAAATAGTGCCCAAAGGATATTGGGATTCTTTGCTGATCTGGGCCATGGTGGTGCTGTGAAACCCTCTGGATGCAAATATTTCCAGGGCGGTTTCAAGTATTTCCCTTCGTTTTCTTAAATCATCCCGCTCTTTTCTGGTTAACATCCCGTGGTTATCTCCAAGGCTCTAAATTATTATTTCAAACATAGAATATATATTCTATAAATAGAAGTTTTGTTTTTGTCAAGTTAATTTACCCCGCAAAAAACATTAGAAGAGCGAATTTCATCTCGATTTTTCCAGTAAAATTCCAATCCCCATGTCATTTTTTACTTGACAACAAAAAACAGACGACTAATAACAATAACATTGTTTTGTCAGTTTTTTTTACCGGTTCTTTTTTATTAACTCAACCCATTGGAGACCAATTTATGAAAACCATGTTTAAGCTCTGTGTAATTCTTTTTTCTTTATGCTTCGTTAGTTCTGCTTTTGCAAAAGGACCCATTGTGGGAAAATGGAAAACCATTGATGATGAAACCAATGAGGCGAAATCAATTGTGGAAATTTTTGAAAAAGAGGGGCAATACTACGGCAAAATCATTGAACTCTTTCTAAAGGCAGATGCCGATCAGAATCCTACCTGTGACAAATGTGACAGCGATGACCCCAGGAAAGACCAGCCCACCCTGGGCATGGAAATTATCCAGGGACTTCAGGCCAATGGAGATTCTTACTCAGGGGGAACCATTCTGGACCCTAAAAAAGGTAAAGAATATAAGTGCAAAATCACAAGAGATGGTGACACTCTTAAGATGAAGGGAAGCATTTTGTTCTTCTCCCGCACCCAGACCTGGTATCTTGTAGAATAAAACTAAAGAAAATAAAGATTATTCTTAAACAGATCTAACAGGGTTTCAGGGTGCAAAAACTATCATAATAGGCAGCCTGACCGCCCATATCCGATACTCTGGATTCTGTTAGAAAATTTATAGCACCGCTTTTATGCCAGTATCCCTGGTACATGAAAGCGGTGTTGTCATATATGGCATCATCCACACAAACCATTGCTTCAATATCTGCCTTTTTCCCACAGACCTTTACCCGGTCACCCTGACAAAGGTCAAACTGCCCGGCTGTTTTTTTATTGATATAAAGTGTCGGAATTTTATTTTCATCCACAAACCCCTGGGAATGCATCGTATCTTTGGCCTTACAGCTAAGCAGCCGCAGGGGGAATTGCGGGTCTCCCCCAAGTGGCGGAACAAATTGAGGCAGGGCAGTTAACCCGTCGGCCAATGCTTTTTCGCTATAAATTTCAACTTTACCCGA